>NZ_WUJP01000939.1 GCF_009806515.1 Geminicoccus flavidas
CGCCTTGTCGATGTTCGGCACCGTGGAGCGGATCTCGCGGATCAGGTCGGCGAACTCCTCGGGATAGGCGTAGCCCACCGTGTCCGGGATGTTCACCGTGGTGGCCCCGCAGGCGATCGCGGTCTCGATGCAGCGGAACAGATAGTCCTTCTCGGTGCGCGACGCGTCCATCGCACTCCACTCGACATCGTCAGTGTAGCGGCGCGCCCGGGTCACGCTGTCGATGATCCGCTGGTGGACCTGCTCCTGGTCCAGGTTCAGCTGGTACTGGCGATGGAGCGGCGAGGTGCCGATGAAGGTATGGATGCGCTTGCGCCTGGCCGGCTCCAGCGCCTCCGCGGCGCGGTCGATATCGGCGACATTGGCGCGGGCCAGCGAGCAGACCACGCTCTCGGTGACGAGCTTGGACACCTCGTTGACGCACTGGAAGTCGCCTTCGCTGGCGATCGCGAAGCCGGCCTCGATGACGTCCACGCCCATGTGCTCGAGCACTTCGGCCACGCGCAGCTTCTCGCTGACGTCCATCGAGCAGCCGGGTGCCTGCTCGCCGTCGCGCAGCGTGGTATCGAAGATGATGATGCTGTCGCCGGTCTGGGTCGGGATCATGGGCGGATTTCCTGCTGAGCGTGCATGATGGGTCGACGGATCACAAATCCCCTGAACGCGCGCGAAACGCGCCGCACTCAGGGGCGGATAAGTCGAAGCAGGCCCGGCAGCGTCCGCGCACGCGCCGCCGCGGGCAAAAAGCCCGGCACTGCGACGTGGTCCTGCGGACGAGAAATCATCGATCCATCCAAGGCGGGCGGCGGAGTCTCGCCGCTGGCAGGGCGCCTAGATGCAGCCAACCGGCCCTGACTGTAAAGGGGCAAGTGACCGCCTCTCTGCCGGCCGGCTTGCGCACGGCACTGCCCCTGCATCACCTTCCCCGGACTTGACGACGCCTTCGGCCGCTCGTGGAGCATGAGCCATGCACCGACGCGATCTGCTTCTGGCCCCCGCCGCGCTGCTGCCGGCAGCCGGAACGGCCCCTGCCGCCGACGCGCCAGTGATCGCGCAGCCGGGCCAGACGGCCGCCCTGCAGCCCTACTGGGCCGAGCTCACCCGGCAGGTGGGGGATCGGCTCCAGCTGGTCCCGTGGCCCATCGGCGACTGCCGGCAGAATCCTGATGCCTGTGCCGACTTCTTCGCCGCGGTCAGGAACCCCTACTTCCTGGGTGACCATCCCGGCCTGACCCAGACGTTCGGCTGGGTGGACGCCTGGATGGCGCAGCCGGGCGCTGCGGTCCTGGCCGCGCGCTCGGCCGGGGATGTCGCGGCCGCGATCCGCTTCGCGCGCCGGCACGGGCTGCGGCTCGTCGTCAAGGGCGGCGGCCACAGCTATCAGGGCGGCTCCAACGCAGCCGGCTCCCTGCTGGTCTGGACCCGGCAGATGCGCGCCATCACGCTGCACGACGCCTTCGTGCCGACCGGCAGCCAGGCCGCGCCGGTACCGGCGGTAACGGTCGAGGCGGGTGCCCTGTGGGGCGAGGTG
>NZ_WUJP01000940.1 GCF_009806515.1 Geminicoccus flavidas
CAGGAGGTCTGCGTCCGGGGCGGGCGCTATGTGCAAGGCGGCGGCTGCCTGACCGTCGGTGTCGCCGGCCTCGTGCAGAGCGGCGGCTTCGGCAGCTTCTCCAAGGCGTTCGGCACGGCTGCCGCCAGCCTGCTGGAGGCCGAGATCGTGACGGCCGACGGCACGGTGCGAACCGTCAACGCCGTCCAGGAGCCCGACCTCCTGTTCGCGCTCAAGGGCGGTGGCGGCGGCACGTTCGGCGTGGTCACCCGGCTGACGCTGGCGACCCACGACCTGCCGCCTACGCTGGGCGCGGTGTTCGCCGAGATCCGCGCCAGCTCGCCGGCCGCGTTCCGGCAGCTGATCGCCGAGATGCTATCCTTCTACGCCGAGAACCTGCTCGATCCGCATTGGGGCGAGCAGATCATCCTGCGCCCCAACAACGTCCTGGCTCTGTCCATGTCGCTCCAGGGCCTGAATCAGGCGGCGGCGGAACGGACCTGGGCACCGTTCTGGGCCAGACTGCGCGCTGAGCCGGAAGCCTTCAGCTTCACGGCGGAACCGACCATCCTGGCGGTACCGGCACGCAGCTACTGGGATCCCGCCTTTCTGCGCACCCTGCCCGGCGTGGTGCTCGGTGACGACCGGCCGGGAGCGCCGGCGGAGCGCATTTTCTGGGCGGGCAACCGGGAAGAAGCGGGGCAGATCCTGCATGCCTACCAGTCCGCCTGGCTCGGCGCGGACCTGCTCGCCGAGGAACGGCGTGACGGTCTGGCAGCGGCCCTGTTCGCCGCGAGCCGGCACTGGAGCCTGTCGCTGCACACGAACAAGGGATTGGCCGGCAGTCCCGCGAGCGTCGAAAGCGCCGCCGCCGCAACGGCGATGAACCCGGCCATGCGCCATGCCTTCGCGCTGGTGATCTGCGGTGCGGAGGGTCCACCCGCCTATCCGGGGATTCCCGGCCACGAGCCGGACGTGGCGCGGGCACGGCAGGATGCGGCACGGGTGCGCGCAGCCATGGCCTCCCTGAAGGAGCGGGTCCCGACCGGAGGCAGCTATCTGGCGGAGAGCGACTTCTTCGAGCCAGACTGGCAGCAGGCATTCTGGGGCGCCAACCATGCCAGGCTGGCCGAGATCAAGCGCCGCTACGATCCCGATGGCATGTTCACCATCCACCATGGAGTACAGGCAGCCGGCTAACCGGCCCGCCTCAACGCGCGACCGGCCGCGTCTGTGCCAGATGATGGGCGAACAAGGCCGCCACCGCGCAGGACGCCATGCGGGTGCGGACATTGTCGGCGCGGCTGGTCAGGATGATCGGTACCCTGGCCCCCACCACCACGCCCGCGGCATCGGCACCGGCCAGGAAGGACAGGTTCTTGGCCAGCATGTTGCCGGCCTCCAGGTCCGGGACCACCAGCACCTGGGCGCGGCCCGCGACCTGGCCGCCGATCCCCTTGATCGTCGCCGCCTCCGGGCTGATCGCGTTGTCCAGCGCCAGCGGCCCGTCCAAGAGCCCGCCCACGATCTGGCCCCGCTCGGCCATCTTGCACAAGGCCGCCGCCTTGATCGTGCTCGGGATCTTCGGGTTGATCGTCTCCACCGCCGAAACGATAGCGACCCTGGGTGGGCCCAGGCCCAGCCCCTGATGCAGGTCGATCACGTTGCGCACGATGTCAGCCTTGGTTGCCAGGTCCGGGAAGATGTTGATCGCTGCGTCGGTGATGAACAAAGGCTCCGGGTAGCCTGGCACGTCCATGATGA
>NZ_WUJP01000941.1 GCF_009806515.1 Geminicoccus flavidas
AGACGTGGCTGACCCGCCGCTCGGTGCGCAGCCCGCTCTCCTTGCGCACCACCTCGGCCATCAGCTCGTCGGTATGGAGGCTGCCCTTCATCAGGAGCTGCGCCCGCCCCTCGCGCACCAGCGCCACCGCCTTGGCCGCTGCGGCATGGCTGTGCGGGGTGTCGACCAGCTCGAAGGCAGTAATGTCCAGCCTGGCCTGCTCGGCCACCACCCGAATCTTCGCCTGCGGCCCCACCAGGATCGGCACGATGATCCCGGCTTCCGCGGCTTCCACCGTGCCGCTCAGCGAGCTGGCGTCGCAGGGATGCGCCACCGCGCAGACGATCGACGGGATTGCTTGGGTAGCCTCGATCAGCCGCTCGTATTTCTCATGCCGGTTCTCGGCCACCTGCACCGCCTCCATGGGGTTCCCTTCGCCGTCGCCGCTGCGGCGCACCGCACGCACTGCCCGGCCAGCCTAGGGGATTTGCCGGCCACTGGCAGCCGCCTGTGCGGCGCTTCCCCGATCGGGCATGCTTTGCCGCGAGGGAATGCGGGTCGGAGTGCCGGCCGACGCGATCGGCAACTGGAGCAGTCTGGATGAAGGACAAGAGCGAGGGTTTCGGCCGGGGGCTGACCAACTATGGGGACCGCGCGTTCAGCCGCTACCTGCGCCGCTCGTTCGCCAGCTCCATGGGCTACAGCCGGGAGATGCTGGACCGGCCGATCGTCGGGATCGCGGACACGCGCAGCGGCTTCAACAACTGCCACCGGCACTTCCCGGAGCTGATCGAGGCGGTCAAGCGCGGGGTGCTGGCGGCGGGTGCATTGCCCCTGGTCTTCCCGACCGTCTCGCTGGGCGAAGTGTTCCTCAGCCCGACCAGCCTGAAATTCCGCAACCTGATGTCGATGGACACTGAGGAGATGATCCGCGCCCAGCCAATGGACGCGGTGGTGCTGGTGGGCGGCTGCGACAAGACCGTGCCGGCCCAGCTCATGGGCGCGGTCTCGGCAGGCCTGCCGGCGGTCCAGCTCGTGGCCGGGCCGATGTCGACCAGCCGCTATCGCGGCGAGCGGCTGGGCGCCTGCACCGACTGCCGGCGGTTCTGGGGGCGCTACCGGGCGGGCGAGGTCGGCGACGAGGACATCCGGCAGGTGGAAGGCCGGCTCGCCACCACGGCCGGGACCTGTGCGGTGATGGGCACGGCCAGCACCATGGCGATCATCGCCGAGGTGCTGGGCATGATGCCGGCAGGCTCGGCGGCCGTGCCGGCGGTGGATGCCGAGCGCCTGCGGATCGGCGAGGAGACCGGCAAGATCGCCGCCGGCCTGATCGGCTCCGACCTCACCCCGGCGAAGATCGTCACCGAGCGCTCGGTGGAGAACGCGCTGCGCGTCCTGCTCGCGATCGGCGGCTCCACCAATGGCATCATCCACCTGACCGCGATCGCCGGGCGGGCCGGCATCCGCATCGACCTCGACCGGTTGAACCAGCTCAGCGACACCACGCCCGTGCTGATCGACCTGAAGCCCAGCGGCCAGCACTACATGGAGGATCTGGACGCGGCCGGCGGCGTGCCGGCGCTGCTGGCGGAACTGCGCGACCTCCTGCACCTGGACTGCCCGACCGTCACCGGCGAGACGATCGGCGAGCGGATCGAGCGGGCACCTTCATGGGTCGATCGGAGCGTGATCCGCGCGCGCATGGAGCCGGTGACGCCGCAGGGCGGCCTGGTCGCCCTGTTCGGCAACCTCGCCCCGCGCGGTGCCATCCTGAAGCGCTCGGCGGCCGACCCCGGCCTGTTCGAGCGCACCGGCCGGGCGGTGGTAT
>NZ_WUJP01000942.1 GCF_009806515.1 Geminicoccus flavidas
TCACCTCGCTGGCCGACCTCGCACAGCGGATCGACGATCCGGCACTGGACGTCCAGCCGGACGATTTCCTGGTGCTGCAGCATGCCGGCCCCACAAGTGAGGCGGCCATGCCGGAGGCGGGCTACCTGCCGATTCCGACCAGGCTGGCGCGGGCCGGGGTGAAGGACATGGTCCGGATCTCCGATGCGCGCATGAGCGGCACCGCGTTCGGCACGATCGTGCTGCATGTCGCGCCGGATGCCGCATCGGGCGGGCCGCTGGGCCTCGTGCGCGACGGCGACCGGATCAGGCTGTCGGTGGCCGGGCGCCGCCTAGAGCTGCTGGTGCCCGAGGAGGAGCTGGAACGGCGCCGCCAGTCGGCGCCGGCCGCTTCCAGGCCGGCCTCGCGCGGCTATGACCGGCTCTACCAGGAGCAGATCCTCCAGGCTGACGAGGGCTGCGACTTCCGCTTCCTCCAGCCGCCTGCCCTGGCCGGCGGCGGATGAGGTAGGCGCAGGGCGGCCCTGCGGCAGGCGGAGTTGCCGGCAATCCCGCACCGCCCTAGCTGCGCTGCGAGCCCTCCTCTTGTCGAAGGACCATCATGACCGCGCCTACCGCCCTGCCGCCACGGCTCCTGGGCTTGTCCGGCAGCCTGCGCCGCATCTCGATCAACACCGCCTTGCTGCGCGCGCTCCAGGCCCGGCTGGCCGGCCGAGCCGAGCTCGTCATCTTCCCGCTGGACGAGATCCCGCCCTACAATGGCGATTTGGACGGGGAGAACGCGCCAGCACCGGTGCTGGCGCTCAAGCAGGCGATTGCGCGTGCGGACGGCGTGATCGTGTCGTCGCCCGAGTACAACTACGGCATGTCCGGCGTGCTCAAGAACGCGCTGGACTGGGCGTCCCGGCCGGCGATGCGCTCGCCGCTGAAGGGCAAGCCGGCCCTTGCCATGACCGCGTCGCCGGCGTTTACCGGCGGCGTGCGCGCCCAGCACCAGTTGCGCGAGACCCTGTCCGCGACGCTGGCCCGGGTGATCGCGCGCCCCCAGGTCGTGGTCTCGGCCACGGTCGAGCAGGTGCAGGACGGCGTGCTAGTCGACGAGGCCAAGGTCGACTTCGCGCTGGCCGCGGTCGACGACCTGCTCGCCGAGATCGCCCTCCTGCGCAAGGCGGCAGGCTGAGCTTCCTGCCTGGCACGGGCCTCAGGCCGAGCTGCCGGGCACCAGCTCCAGGGACAGGACCTGCTCGCGCTGGGTGAAGCTGCCCTGCTCCAGCCGCTCGAGTAGGCTTGCCGCACCGGCCTCGCCCAACTCATAGGCCCGCGAGCGGACCGAGCAGAGCGGCAGGTCGCCCCAGCCCGTGAAGGGGAAGGCATTGAAGCCGGCGACCCCGACATCCTCGGGCACACGTAACCCGCAGCGCCGCAGCACCTGGATCGCGATCGCCGCGATCTGGTCGTTCTGGCCCAGCAGGAGATCAGGCGGAGGTCGGCCGTCCAGGTGCGCCGCGATCGCTTCTGCGATCGCCTCGCCGCTGGTCTCGTCACACGGGACCAGTTCCAGCACGGCCCCTTCCGGCTCCAGCGCCTCGCGGAACCCGGCCACCCGCTCCTCGACCGCCGGCCACGGCACTTCCGAGACGATCACCCAGACCCGCTGCGGCCGGCGCCGCAGGAGCCCCGTCGCCAGTGCCGACGCCCCGCCCCGGTCGTCCTGGCGGATGAAGCAGGTGTCCTCCAGTGACGCCGCAGGCCGTTCCTGGAATACCACGAATGGCTTGCCTAACGCCGCCACCTGCCGCATCGCGGCCAGCCGCTGGCGGCGCGTGCCGGACAGGTCCAGGCACAGCCCGTCCACCTCGGAATGCTGGATCAGGAAGGAGGCGTCGAGCGCGCCTGGCCGGATCCCGTGCAGGAGCAGGCCGAAGCCGCGCGAGTTCAGGTAGTTGGCGAGCCCGGCCACCAAGTTGGCAGTGAACGGGTCGGCCAGGAAGCGTGGCGAAGGGTCCAGGATCGCCAGACCGATCGTGAAGTTGCGGGCGGTGCGCAGACTCCGGCCCAGCCGATTCGGCCGGTAGCCCAGCTCGCGCACCGCCGCCTCGACGCGTGCTCTGGTGCTCTCCGCGACGCCGGTGGTGATGCCGTTCACGACCTTGGAGACGGTGGCCGTGGACACGCCAGCACGGGCGGCGACGGCATGGATGGTGGGACGTTGGGGCATCGATGACCTTGCTTCTGCGTGCTCCGAGACGGGCCGTTGACGCGCCGATGGAACGCTCTTAGCGTCGCTGTTAATCGTTTAACATCGCAATCGGGCAGGCAGGGCATGGATCTGGACTTCGCGGCGTTGAAGCAGCGTCTCTACACGGCGGTACTGTCCGACGTGCTCGACGAGTTCGGCCGCATGGATCAGGCGATGCGGCCCTTCGTGCGCCCGCTGGACGAGACCCAGGTCCTGTTCGGCCGGGCGCGGACCGGGCTCTTCATGAACACCTACTCGGTGGCGCCCGGAGAGAATCCCTACGAGATCGAGATCGCGCTGATCGACGACCTGAAGACCGACGACGTGGTGGTGTTCGGCTGCGACGGCCCGACCACCCGGATCGCACCCTGGGGCGAGCTGCTGACCACCGCCTCGCGGATGCGCGGTGCCACGGGCTGCGTGACCGATGGCCTGGTACGCGACGTCCGTCAGATCCGGGCACTGGGCTTCCCCGTGTTCCACGGCGGCATCGGCCCGCTCGACTCAAAGGGGCGTGGCAAGATGATGGCGATGGACGTGCCGATCATGTGCGGCGGGGTGCCGATCGCCCCGGGCGACCTCGTGTTCGGCGACGTGGACGGCGTGGTCGTGATCCCGAGCGAGATCGCAAGTGACGTCATCGCCGCGGCTCTGCGCAAGATCGAGAGCGAGGACAACACCCGCCGGGAGCTGGAGCAGGGCAGCCTCCTGGGCGAGGTCTACGCGAAATACGGCGTTCTCTGACGTCGGACGGATGGGGGTCCGGACTGGCGTTCTCGGCAGTCAACGAGGGAGGTATTCGACATGGCAGTGAAAGGCTTGATCGCCGCATTTGCAGGAGCGCTCCTGGCCCTGGGCGGGTCGGGAGCGCTCGCGGCGGAGTTCACCATCCGCGGCAGCCATAGCGAATCGACCGAGAGCCCCCTGCACAAGGGCTGGCAGGTCTTCGAGTCCTATGTCGAGAGCGCCAGCGGCGGCCGGATCGAGGTGACGGTCTCGCCGGCCGGCCAGCTCGGCTCGATCAAGGACGCGATGGAGCAGGCCAAGCTCGGCGCCATCGAGATGGCGCAGGGCGACGAGCAGACGCTCGACAGCTTCTACAAGCCGATGATGGTCCTGGCGACGCCCTACCTGTTCGCCAATGACGAGGAAGGGCGGGCGTTCCTCGATTCCGACTTCTTCATGGAAGTCCGCGAGAAGATGGCCAAGCAGTCGGGCCTGCGCCTGCTCGCGGCCTCCTCCTACGGGTTTCGCTGCTTCACCAACAACGTGAAGCCGATCCGCTCCGCGGCCGACATGGAAGGCGTGCGCATGCGCGTGCCGCCGAGCCCGATGTCGCTGGCAATGGTGCAAGCCATGGGCGGCTCGCCCACCCCGGTTCCGTGGGAGGAGCTCTACGGCGCCATGCAGTCCGGCGTGGTCGATGGCCAGGAGAACCCGGTCGGCGTGGTGCTCGACTACTCCTTCTTCCAGGTCCAGAAATACCTGACGCTCGACAACCACCAGCTCGGCTTCAACACCCTCATGATCGGCGAGCAGTTCTTCCAGAGCCTGCCGCCCGACCTGCGGGTGATCGTCGTCACCGGCGCGCAGATGGCGGCCGCCACCGAGTATGGCGAGCGCAACTACCAGGCTCGGGTGAGCGCGGTCGACCAGCTGCGCGCGCAAGGCATGGAGGTCTATGCGCCGACCCAGGAGGAGCTCGAGACCTTCCGCACGGCGACGCGCGAGCCGATCCAGGCCTACCTCAAGCAGGAGCTAGACCCGGCCTATGTCGATGCGGTCTACGGCGAGGTCGCCGCGATCCGGCAGAAGCTGACCGAATCCGTCAGCCAGTGACGTTTTGAACAGCGGACCATGCCCCTGCCGGCCGGCAGGGGCAGATGGAGACTCACTTGAGATCGCTGGCTGCCTGGCTGAACGGCCTTGTCGACCTGCTGCTCGTCCTGTCGCTCGCCGTGATCACGAGCGTGCTCGCCCTGCAGGTCATGTTCCGATACTTCCTCCATGCGGCCCTGCCCTGGCCTGAGGAACTGGCTCAGTTCCTGCTCATCCTGATCTCGTTCCTCGGCATGTACCGGGCGTTCGGCAGGAACCAGCATATCGGCATGAACTGGATGCCCGAGCGCTCCCGTTCGGCGCACATGGTGAAGGCCGCGGGCCTGCTGCTGGTCGCGGTGTTCCTCGTCTATGTCGGCTTCGGCGGTTGGAAGCTGGCGATGAGCGCTTGGCACCAGCCCTCTACCGCGCTGCGCCTGCCGATGGCGATCCCGTACCTGGTCGTGCCGCTCTCCTGCCTCCTGTCCGTGCTGGCGGTGCTGGATCGGATCCGCCGGCTCCTGTCCGGTCAGGCAAGTGCGCTCGGGGGGGAGCAGGCTCGATGAACACCGCTATCGTCATCCTGCTCCTGGTGGCCCTGCTGGCGATCGAGACGCCGATCGCGTTCGCGGTGGGCCTGTGCGCGCTGGCGGGCCTTCTGATCACCGACCTGGGCAATGCCCAGATCGCCGCACAGCGCCTGTTCGCGGGCATGAACAGCTACGGCCTCCTGGCTCTGCCCCTGTTCATCCTGGCCGGCAACCTCCTGGTCGCCGGCGGCATCATCCAGCGCCTGGTCGACTTCGCCGACGTGATCGTAGGCCGCATCCGTGGCGGCCTGGCCTATGTCAACGTCATCGCCAACCTGATGATGGCGGGCGTCTCGGGCTCGGCCACCGCCGACACCGCGGCACTCGGCTCGGTGATGGTGCCAATGATGAAGGCGCGGCGCTATTCTGTGGACTTCGCCGCAGCGCTCACCGTGTCCGGGGCGATCATCGCACCGATCATCCCGCCCAGCCTGATCATGGTGATCTACGCCATCCCGACCCGTCTCTCGATCGGCGCCATGTTCTTCGCCGGCATCCTGCCGGGCCTGCTGATCGCCCTCTTGCTGGCGGCCTATGTGGCCTATGCCTGCCGCAACCATCCGCTGGTGGAAGCGGCCGACCACCCGCAGCGCAGCTTCGCCCGCTCCTGCCTGGACGCCGTGCCGGTGCTCATCGCCCCGGTCATCATCGTGGGCGGCGTGCGCGGCGGCGTGTTCACCGCGACCGAGGCAGCGGCCGTCCTGTGCGTCTATGCCCTGTTCCTGACCTGCGTGCTGTACCGCTCGGTGGGGCCGAAGCAGTTGTTCCATGTCTTCCAGGAAAGTGCACTGACCACCGCGACCGTGATGATCGTGGTCGGCACTGCCAGCCTGTTCGCCTGGTTCCTGGCGATCGAGGACATCCCGCGGGCGGCCAGCGCCCTGTTCCTGTCGCTGACCGACAATCCCATCGTCTTCCTCCTGATCGTCAACGTCTTCCTGCTGATCGTGGGCGCGTTCCTGGACACAGTGCCGGCGATCCTGATCTTCGTGCCGATCCTGCAGCCGGCGGCCGTGCAGTTCGGCATCGACCCGATCCATTTCTCGATCGTGGTGATCGTGAACCTGATGATCGGGCTGAACACCCCGCCGGTCGGCACTAACCTGTTCGTGATCTCCTCGATCACCGGCCGGTCGATGGCCGCGATCACCAAAGCGCTCATGCCGCTCTACGTGGTCAAGCTGATCGCCCTGGCGCTCATCACCTACATTCCGTTCCTTTCGCTCTGGCTGCCCCGCCTGGCGGGCCTGATGCGCTGAGCCTGACCCGGAACCGACCATGCCCCGCCTGATCCTGCATCCCGATGTCCAGTTCGACGGCCCCGCCGACCTGGAGGCCGCCGTCTATGGCGACAGCTTCACCATTCACGCGTCGCGCTCCGCCGACCTGGACGCGATCCCCGCCGAGGTCTGGCGGTCCGCCGAGGGGCTGGTCTGCTACCATGAGATCACCGTGGACGCAGCCGTACTCGACCGGATGCCCGCCTGCCGGGTGGTGGTCCGCGCCGGGGTGGGCTTCGACAATATCGACCTGGACGCTGCCGGGCAGCGCGGCATCGCGGTCTGCAACACGCCCGACTACGGCACCACCGACGTCGCCGACCATGCCATCGCCCTGACCCTGGCATTGCTGCGCGGCGTGGTGGCCTATAACGACCTCCTCCAGGCGGACCCGGTGGCCGGCTGGAACTTCGCTAGGGTGCCGACCGTGCGCCGGCTCTCGACCCAGACCTTCGGCGTGGTCGGGCTCGGGCGGATCGGCACTGCCACTGCGTTGCGCGCCAAGGCCCTTGGCATGCGCGTCCGCTTCTTCGACCCCTACCGCACGACCGGCAGCGAGCTGGCGCTCGGGATCGAGCGGGCCGCCTCGCTGGAGGACCTGCTCCGTTCGGCGGACGTCGTGTCGCTGCACACGCCGCTCACCGCCGAGACCCGCCACCTGATCGACCGGGCGGCACTCGCCGCGATGAAGCCGGACGCGGTACTGGTGAACACCGCGCGCGGCGGGGTGGTCGATCTCCTGGCCCTGCACGCGGCGCTGGCGGCAGGCAGGCTCGGTGCGGCGGCGCTGGACGTGCTGGAAACGGAGCCGCTGCCGGCCGACCATCCGCTGCTGCAAGCCTGGCGGGAGTTGGGGTCGCCGCTGCGCCACCGGCTGATCGTCACGCCGCATGCCGCCTTCTACAGCCCCTCCAGCCTGATCGATCTCCGACAGAAATCGGCGGCGACCGCCGCCGGCTATCTGCACGACGGCCATTCGCGCGACTGCGTGAACGCCGATCGGCTGGACCTGGCCAAAGCCGCGGGCCGCCGACCGACCCTCTGACCCACGTTATGCAAGGATCTGTTCAGTCATGACCCGCTGTTCGTTCGACCGCTCCCGGCAACGGATCGCCGAGGCCAGCCAGATCATCCCGGGCGGGGTCAGCAGCCATTTCCGCCATGGCGTCTCGCCCACCCCGCTCGTGTTCGAGCGGGCGGACGGCGCCTGCCTGTTCGACATCGATGGCAACCGCCTGATCGACTACTATCTGGCGCTGGGCCCGATGATCCTGGGCCACACGCCCGCCGAGGTCATCGCCGCGGTCCAGGAGCAGGCCACGCGCGGGATCCTGTTCGGCGGGCAGAGCGAGCTGGAGTTCGAGGCCGCTCGGCTGGTGTGCGAGATGGTGCCCTGCGCCGAGCGGGTCCGCTTCGCCTCCTCGGGCTCCGAGGCGGACCAGCTCGCCCTGCGGCTCAGCCGCGCGGTGACCGGCCGCAGCAAGGTCCTGAAGTTCGAGGGCCATTACCATGGCTGGATGGACAGCGTGCTGTGGAGCGTGGCGACGCCCTCCGAGCAGCTCGGGCCCGAAGCCTCGCCCAGCCGGTTCGCCGGCAGCCTCGGCCAGGACGCGTCGGCCGGGGAGAATGTCGAGGTCCTGCCCTGGAACCAGGCCGAGCTCGTGGTCGAGCGGCTGAAGCAGGGTGATGTCGCCGCCGTGATCATGGAGCCGATCATGTGCAACAGCGGCGGGATCCTGCCCGAGCCCGGCTATCTGGAAGCCGTGCGCGCCGCCTGCACCGAGACCGGCACCATCCTGATCTTCGACGAGGTGGTCACCGGCTTCCGAGTGGGGCCGGGCGGCGCGCAGGGGCGCCTGGGCGTCACCCCCGACCTCGCGACCTTCGCCAAGGCGATCGCCAACGGCTTCTCGGTGGCGGCGGTGGCCGGGCGCGCCGACCTGATGGACCGGCTGGCCGGCGGCGGCATCCTCCATGGCGGCACCTACAACGCCCAGGCGGTCGCCATGGCAGCGACGGTCGCGACGCTGCGCCGCCTCAAGACGCCCGGCAGCTACGAGACGATGGAAACTCGGGGCCGCCGCCTGATGGACGGGGTCGACCAGGCCCTGAAGCGGGCCGGGATCACCGCCACGGTGACCGGGCTGCCGCAGATCTTCCATGTGGCGCTCGGCATGGCCGAGCCCGGGCGGCACTATCGCGACATGCTGAAGTCCGACCGCCAGGCCTATGTCCGCCTGACCACCGCGCTCCTGGAGCGGGGCGTGCGGGCGCTGGAGCGGGGCGCTTGGTTCCTGTCGACCGAGCATGACGACGCGATCGTGGATCAGACGCTGGCCGCCTTCGAGGATGCGGTTTCGGTCCTGAAGCCGGCCTGACGCCCTTGTCCCAGGGGTGGTGCGGCGCCCAGATGTCTGGAATGACCAGCACCATCCCCTTCGACAACAGCTATGCCCGGCTGCCCGATCGCTTCTTCGCCCGCACTCGGCCGGCCGAGGCGCCAGCCCCACGGCTGATCGAGCTGAACCGCCCGCTCGCCCTGGCCCTGGGCCTGGACCCGGACTGGCTGGCCAGCCCGGAGGGCGTGGCGATGCTGTCCGGCCGGGAAGTGGCGCCCGGCAGCGAACCCATCGCCATGGCCTATGCCGGCCACCAGTTCGGCTCCTTCGTGCCGAGCCTCGGGGATGGCCGGGCGATCCTGCTGGGCGAGGTGGTCGGCCGGGACGGCCAACGCTACGACCTGCAGCTCAAGGGCTCCGGCCGCACCCTGTTCTCGCGCGGTGGCGACGGCCGTGCCGCGCTGGGCCCGGTGCTGCGCGAGCATCTGGTCAGCGAGGCGATGGCGGCGATGGGCATTCCCACCACGCGCACCCTCGCCTCGGTGATCACCGGCGAGGAGGTGTACCGCGAGACGGTGCTGCCGGGGGCCGTGCTGACCAGGGTCGCGCGCAGCCATGTCCGGGTCGGCACCTTCCAGTATTTTGCGGCCCGCCAGGATCGGGAGGCGGTACGCCTACTGACCGACTATGTGGTGGCGCGCCTTTATCCCGAGGCGGCGGAGGCCGAGCGGCCGGCTTTGGCGTTCCTGGACCGGCTGGTCGGGCGCCAGGCGGAGCTGGTCGCCTCCTGGCTCCTGGTCGGGTTCATCCACGGGGTGATGAACACGGACAACATGTCGGTGGCCGGCGAAACGATCGATTACGGACCCTGCGCGTTCATGGACGCGTTCCACCCGCAGACCGTGTTCAGCTCGATCGACCAGCAGGGGCGCTACGCCTATGCCAACCAGCCGGGCATCGCCCAGTGGAACCTGACCCGGCTGGCAGAATGCCTGCTGCCGCTGCTTGATCCGGACGAGGACCGGGCGGTGGAACTGGCCAAGGAGGTGCTGACCGGGTTCGGCGCCCGGTTCGAGGCGGCCTTCCATGCCGGGCTGCGGCGCAAGCTCGGCCTGTTCCAGGCGGAGCCCGAGGATGTGGCGCTTGCCCAGGACCTGCTGGGACGGATGGCCGCGAACGCTGCCGACTTCACCCTGACCTTCCGCCGGCTGGCCGATGCGGCGGCCGATGGCGGCGCGGATGCAACCGTGCGAGTGCTGTTCGCGGACGGTGCGGCCTATGACGGCTGGGCGGCATCCTGGCGGGAGCGGCTGGCGCGGGACGGCGGCGAGCCGCAGGCGCGCCGCCACGCGATGCGGCAGGCCAACCCGCTCTTCATCCCGCGCAATCATCAGGTGGAGGCAGCGATCCGGGCCGGGGTCGATGCCGATGATTTCGGGCCGTTCCGCACGCTGTTGGCGGTCCTGGCCGACCCTTACGCCGACCAGCCCGAGCATGCCCATCTGGCAGCTCCGCCCCAGCCAGAGGAGCGGGTACTCCAGACCTTCTGTGGGACCTGAGGCGGCTCAGCCCGCCTGGGCGTCCTCGTAGCGACGCTGGTTCTCGATCAGCACCTCGCCGAGGCTGCGGCCTTCGCGATAGGCGGCGAGGTCCGGGCCGCGGGCGATGCCGTCCAGCAGGCGCGGCGAGGGCTCGGCGGCGCCGATCGTGGTCCGCACCGGGATCACGCCCGCCCAGACCGGATGGTCGCCGTCCAATTCGTCGTCGCCGACATTCTTGGCGCGGACCTTGGCCGAGGCCTGCTCGATCGGCATGCCGATCACTGTGGTGGCCTTCGCCTCCTGCGAGGTGGTCTCGCGCAAGGCCGCCTGCCGGCCGGGGAAGAAGCGCTCGACGATGCCCACCAGTGCCCGTCCCTTCTCCTCCGGATCCGTCACGATCCGCGCGGTGCCAAAGCACATGGCCGAGCGATAGTTGGCCGAGTGGTTGAACCCGGAGCGGGCCAGCACGAGGCCGTCCAGGTGGGCCACCGTCAGGCAGGCGGGTGTGCCGGCCTCGAGATGGCGCAGCATCCGGCTGGCCGAGGAGCCGTGCCAGTAGAGCGTGTCGCCCTCGCGCCAGTGGATGGTCGGGGTGCAGAAGGGCTGGCCGTTCAGCACGTAGGCGACATGGCAGAGGAAACCCGCGTCCAGGATCGCGTGGATCGAGGCGTGGTCGTAGCTGCCCCGGGCGTGTTCGCGCCGCACGCGGTTGCGCGCCGTAATCGGATAGCTCTGCCCAGATGCCGGATGATCGGTCACGTCGCTTGCTTCCCCCTGGAACCTAGCGCCAGTCTGCAGCCGCCAATTGGTCCGAAACAGATCCAATCCGTGCCGAATGAAGCGAACCAATCTGCCGGACTGGTCGTCCCTGATCCCGGTGCTGCCGACAGAGGGCCCGCGCCCGCGCGCGATCTACCTGGCGATCCGCCGGCTGATCGAGAGCGGCCTGGTGCCCCCCGGGGCCAAGCTGCCGACCACCCGTGACCTCTCCGCCAGGCTCGGCGTGTCGCGGCTGGCGGCTGTCACCGCGTTCGAGCTGCTGACAGCGGAAGGCTTCGTGGAAGCGCGGGTTGGCGCCGGGACCTTCGTCGCTTCGGCCGTTCCCTCGCTGCCGGTCACGAGCCGCGCCGAGCCGCCAGCGGAACCACCGCCCGGGCCTGCCAGGCCGTTCGGGCTCGGCATTACCGAGCCGGACCGGCGCACCATGGCGAGCTTCCGCCAGCTCCTTGCACGACGGTTGCGTGAGCCCGGGCCGGAGCATTTCCAGTATGGCGATCTGCGCGGCGGCCTGGAACTGCGTGCCGCGATCGCCGCCTATCTACGCACCGCGCGGGGCGTGCGCTGCCAGGCGAGCCAGATCCTGCTGACCAGCGGCACCCAGCAGGCTCTCGACCTGATCCTGCGCGCGATCCTCGTTCCCGGCGACGCGGTCTGGCTGGAAGATCCTGGCTACGCCCATGCCCGGGCCGCGGTCGCCAACAATGGCGGGCAGGTGATCGGCGTACCGGTCGATGCGGAGGGGCTGGACCTGGCGGCTCCACGCCTTCCGGCGGAGCGGGTGCGCGCGGTCTATGTTACGCCCTCGCACCAGTTCCCTCTGGGCGTCACCATGTCCATGCGCCGCCGCCTGGCCCTGCTCGACTGGGCAGCACGGAGCGGCGCTTGGCTGCTGGAGGACGATTACGACAGCGAGTTCCGTTATGCCGGCCCGCCGCTCACCGCCCTGCAGGGCATGGATGGTGCGGGGCGGGTGGCCTATCTCGGCACCTTCTCCAAGGTACTCTTCCCGGGGCTGCGCATCGGCTATGCGGTGCTGCCGCCCGAACTGATGGAGAGGGTGCTGCGGCTGCGGGCGCAGACCGACCGCCATCCGCCGACCCTAACGGAAGGCGCCCTTGCCGAACTGCTGACGGGCGGCCATTTCGCCGCCCATCTGCGTCGTACCCGCCGGCGCTGCCAAGCGGCCCGTGACGCGCTGGTCGGGGCATTGCGCCGGCAGCTCGGCCCGGTGCTGGAGCCGCCTGGCCAGGGCCTGCATCTGGTGCTGCCCCTCGCACCGCCGGCGGACGACCAGGCCATTGCCGCTGCCGCCGCCGCTGCCGGGGTGCAGGTACAGCCGTTCTCACCCCTGTTCATCGACGCGCCACCGCGCCCTGGCCTGGTGCTGGGCTTCTCCGGCTTCGCACCGGCGCAGCTGGAGGCCGCCGCTGCCGTGCTGGCCGGCATCATCCGCGCGGCCGGCAGCCCGCTGCACGGCTGACCGGCGCCTGCCCCACCGCGGTCCTGGTCAGGCGGCTCCCGGAATCGGTAGCAGTTCCCGGCGCATGACTTCCGCGCGGGTGGCGGCCACAGTGACGGCGAGTTGGCGCACCAGTTCGTCGACCGGCTGGCCCGCCAGCGCCTGCTGCTCGATGCTGCGCGCTAATACGCCGACCCGCAGGAGGCCGAAGCTCGGCGCGGTGCCGGCCAGGCGGTGCGCCGGCCCCGCGACCTCGGGAAGGTCATCCTGCAGCCGCTCGATCTCGAGCTGGGCCTGCTCTGCCGAGGTCAGCGCGTTCTCCAGGAACTGTGCGAACCTGGCCGGCCCCGCCAGCCCCTGGAGGCCGGTGATGCGCGCCTCGTCCAGCAGTTCCTCGGTCGCCGCCATCGGTCGGTCCGGGGCCGGCGGCGCGGCGGGTGGTGCAACGGCTGCCGTGGTGCCGCTGTTAGCCGTGGCGGCCAGCGATTGGAACAGCTCGTCCCAGGCGACCGGCTTGGTGAGCACCCCGTTCATGCCGGCCGCCAGGCAGCGGCGCCGCTCGGCGTCCATGACGTTCGCGGTCAGCGCCAGGATCGGCACGGTGCCGTGCGGCGGCGGCAGCGCCCTGATCCGCCGGGTAGCGTCGATGCCGTCCATGGTCGGCATCTGCACGTCCATTAGGATGATGTCGAACCGCTCCGTGCTCGCTCTTGCCAGCGCCTGCTCGCCGTTCTCGACGAAGACCAGCTGGTGGCCGTAGCGGCTGAGCGTGGCGTTCAGCAGGTCGCGGTTCACCTCGACGTCTTCTGCCACCAGGATAGTGAGCGGCCGGATCGTGGCAGGGTCGAAGCCAGCCTTCTCCGTGATCAGCACCACGTCGCCGATCTCGAAGCCCAACCGGAACGAGAAGGTGCTGCCCCTACCGGGCTCGCTCTCCACCTCAATCTCACCGCCCATGGCTTCGACCAGTTGCCGGCAGATTGCCAGGCCCAGGCCGCTGCCGCCGAACCGTCGGGCCGTCGAGCGATCCGCCTGCGAGAATGGCTGGAACAGCTCGCCCAGGCGGTCCGGTGCTATGCCGATGCCGGTATCCTCGACCTCGAACCAGAAATCGGCCCGGCCGTTCTCCAGCGAGCGGCAGCGGACCCGTACGCTCACCTGGCCGCTGGTGGTGAACTTCAGCCCGTTGCCGATCAGGTTGACCAGGATCTGGCGCAACCGGGTCGGGTCGCCGCGCACGACCGGCGGGGAATGCTCGTCCAGGGCGAAGACGAGGCTCAGGCCGCGCTCGGCGGCCTGCGGGGACATGATCGAGCGCAGCTCCTCCAGCAGCTCGGCCATGGAGAAGTCGATGCATTCGAGCGTGACCCCGCCGGCATCGAAGCGCGAGAAGTCTAGGATGTCGTTGATGATGCTGAGCAAGTGCTGGCCGGAGAGCCGGATCGCCCGCACATAGCCCTGCTGGCGGGTATCGAGCCGCTCGGCCGCCAGCAGGTCGGCCATGCCCAGCACGGCCGTCATCGGCGTGCGGATCTCGTGGCTCATCGCCGCCAGGAACTGCGCCTTGGAGCGCTCGCCGGCCTCGGCACGCCACTGCGCCACGCGCGCCTCGGTGGCCGCCACCTTGGCCGCGCCGGCAGTGGCCCGCAGACGCTGCATGGTGCGATGGAGCAGTGCGGTCAGGACGGACGTGATCGCGGTGATGGCCAGGATGAGGGCAACGCCCAGATAGACGCGCGGCCACCAGGACTGCAGCACGGTCTCGAGCGGCACCCCGGCCACCACGTAGAGGCCATAGCCTTCGACCTTGGCACGCCGGACGAGATAGCCGCCGACCGTCCGTTCCACGGGCGGCTGGGGTGCCGTGCGGTCCGTGACGAGAAAGGGCGGGGGCGGCGGCACTTGCTGCTGATCCGGCCAGTGATTGGCATCGAGGGCGTAGAGCCGGCCGACCCGGTCGGTCAGGGCCACGATCTGGGCAGAATCGTTGATCAGTGTGGCGAAGACCTGGGCGAACAGACGCCAGCTCGCACCGACCACCACGATTCCATGAAAGCCGCCGTCTTGGGCACGGATCGCCCAGCTCAGCGGCACGGCTTCCTGTTCCGACACGAAGGGAGCGATCGTCGGCGTGTCGACGAACATTCCGGTCGCGATCCCGTCGCGATGCTGCTGAAAATACTCGTTGCCGCTCACGTCGGAGCCGACCCGGGTCACGTCGCTGGTGTAGCGGATGAAGCCGTCCGGATCGACGATCGCCAGGCGGCGCAGGGCCTCGAGCTGGTCGATCCGCTCTGCCTCCTGACGCAACCGCAGATAGACCTCACCCAGCCCGAGCTCCCCCCGCCGGTACTGCTCCAGGATGATCGACACGGTGAGGTCCAGCGTGTCCAGCCCGCGGCCCACGAACCCGGCGCCGGGACGGACGATGGCCACGAGCGTGTCCGAAGCCCGACCGATCAGTTCGGCGCGGTCGCGCTGGAGCACGTCGAAGGCACCGGCGCTGCACAGGATGCCGATGACGGTGCCGGTCGCGAGGCCGATGCGCGCAGAGCGCAGGCCGCTCAGCCATTCGAGGCAGTGCCGGCAGGAGCGGATCAGGCCGGCCCGGCGGCGGGCCGCCGCCCTGGATCTCAGCGCTGACACCCGGCCGCTTCCCTCATGGCCGGGAGAAATGCCGGCCGGCCGCTTCGCCCCGGCGACCGTGGCGCACGCCATCGGCGCTGACGCTATCCTCACGGGCCGGCCCGATCAGCATTCGGCGGTGGTTCCAGACACGCGGTTGGAATCTATACTTGCTTCCCCGAGACGCCCGCATTCCCGCCTGGCGGATCGGTAGATGCACATGATGCATTGCAGGATTTCCGTAAGAAATCCAGACTAGGTTCGACCGTGCGGCGGATCTTGGGGTCGGAGAGGTGAGGATGAGGCTCGATCTGCGTGCCGGGCGCCGCATGTTCCTGGCCGGAACGGCTGGTGCGCTGCTTGCCGCCGGCGGCCCGAGGCGCCGCACCGCCGCCCAGAGCCGCACCAGGATCGTGTTCGCCTGGCCGTTCCTCAATGGCCAGCCGGGCATCCAGGAACTGGCGGAGCGGTTCAATCAGCAGAGCCGTACGGTCGAGGTGACGGTCGAGATCGTACCACAGCTCCAGGCCCTGCCCCGGCTGACCGAGGCGTTCGACAATGGCACCGGCCCGGACTGCCTGGCGATCTCCGACATCTGGCTGACCCAGTTGGCCTCGCGCGGCTGGCTGGAGCCACTGGACGACCGGCTCGCCGCCGATGGCATCGAGGCTGACATCGCGCCCGCCTCCATGGGTCTGGCCCGCATGTATCGCGGCACCGCCCATTATGTCGGCTTCGTGATCGAGTCCTTCCTCCTGTTCTACAACCGGCGGCTGTTCGAGGCGGCGGGGCTGTCGGCGCCGCCCGCCACACTGGACGAGTTCGCGGACCATGCGCAACGCCTCACCGATCGCGACCGCGACCGGTTCGGCTGCTACGTGGAAGGCGGCGACGGCTGGAGCTTCCAGCAATGGACTACCTGGGCGCTCGGAACGGGCGGGGTCGGGGTGAACCGGACCTTCTTCGATGCGTCGGGCCGCTGCGTGCTGAACAGTCCCCGCCATGCGGTGGGCCTGCAGCAATGGCTGGACCTGTACCAGAAGAGCAAGGTCTCGCCGCCTGAATCGGCGCTGGGCACCTTGCAGGACCAGACCGCCGCGTTCGCTGCAGGGAGGGTGGCGATGGTGATGGGCTGGGGCTCGTTCGTCGCGACCATGGCCGCGGCTGTGGGCGAGGACAATCTCGGCACGGCACCCACGCCCAGCGGCCCCGCTGGCGCCCACTACTATTATGCCGGCAACGGCTTTGCCCTGAACGCGGCATCGGCCAGCAAGGAGGCCTCCTGGGAGTTCATCCGGTTCCTGCTTCAGCCGGAGAACAACGCTGCGTGGAACC
>NZ_WUJP01000943.1 GCF_009806515.1 Geminicoccus flavidas
GCCGCCATGGCGCGATCCCGACCAACATGCGGGCCTGGCAGGAGGACTGGCTGCGCCAGGAACGGTTCCAGTCGATGCTGGCCATGCTGCAGGACCGGAACGCCCTGATCCACCACCCGCGCCACCTGCCCGGCTACGGCAGCTTCCAGAGCCAGTTCTCGCCGCCGCAGATCCAGCAGACCCTGCTGGGTGGCCAGGATGCGGCGGAGCATCTGGCGACGATCGCGGGCGCCCTGGAGAAGCTGCTCGCCGACGCATCTTGACCGGCAGGGCCACCCCGTC
>NZ_WUJP01000945.1 GCF_009806515.1 Geminicoccus flavidas
TTGCCATCCGCGAGGGCGGCCGCACCGTCGGTGCCGGCGTCGTCGCCAACATCATCCAGTGATCTGAAGACACGCGGGGATCGTCCGACCATGGACGCGCAGAATATCAGAATTCGGCTCAAGGCTTTCGATCACCGCGTGCTCGATCAGTCGGTGCGGGAAATCGTTGGCACGGCCAAGCGGACCGGGGCGCGCGTGCGCGGCCCGATCCCGCTACCCAATCGAATTGAGAAGTTCACGGTGCTGCGTTCGCCGCACATCGACAAGAAGAGCCGCGAGCAGTTCGAGATCCGGACGCACAAGCGCCTTCTGGACATCGTCGACCCCACTCCGCAGACCGTGGACGCGCTGATGAAGCTCGACCTGGCCTCTGGTGTGGACGTCGAGATCAAGCTCTGAGGCTTAGAAAATCATGCGTACGGGGCTGTTGGCCCAGAAAATGGGTATGACGCGGCTGTTCGGCGTGGACGGAAGTCACGTGCCGGTCACCGTGTTGAAGGTCGAGGACTGCGAGGTCGTCGCGGTCCGCACTGCCGAGAAGGATGGCTACACCGCCATCCAGCTCGGAGTCGGCCCGAAGAGCGCCAAGAATGTGTCGAAGCCGATGCGCGGCCACTTCGCCAAGGCGAAGGTCGAACCCAAGGCATACGTCGCCGAGTTCCGGGTTTCCGAGGATGCGGTGCTGGATGTGGGTGCGCGCCTCTCGGTGGAGCATTTCGTTGAAGGCCAGTTCGTCGACGTGACCGGCATTTCGATCGGTCGCGGCTTCGCCGGCGTCATGAAGCGGCACAATTTCGGCGGCCTGCGCGCCACCCATGGCGTGTCGATCTCGCATCGCTCGCACGGCTCGACCGGCCAGCGGCAGGATCCGGGTCGAGTGTTTCCCGGCAAGAAGATGGCCGGGCATATGGGTGCGAAGCAGCGGACCGTGCTGAACCTTGAAGTGTTCGGCGTGGACGAGGAGCGCGGCCTGATCCTGGTCAAGGGTTCGGTGCCGGGGGCTGAGGGCTCCTGGGTCCGGATCCGCGATGCGGTCAAGCGGGCCGCGCCGAAAGATGCACCCTATCCGGCCGGCCTAGTCGCCGCGGGAGCCGAGTGATGCAGATCGTCGTCAAGACGCTGGAGGCCGAGGACGCCGGGACCATCGAGCTGGCGGATGCCGTGTTCGGCCTAGAGCCGCGCGCCGACATCCTGCAGCGGGTGGTGCTGTGGCAACTCGCCAAGCGGCGGGCCGGCACGCACAAGGTGAAGAGCCGCGGCGAGGTCCGCGGCTCGACCGCCAAGATCTACAAGCAGAAGGGTACGGGTCGCGCCCGCCACGGCAACAAGCGCGCCCCGATCTTCCGTACCGGTGGGCGGGCTCATGGGCCCACCCCGCGTGATCACGGCTTCGACCTGCCCAAGAAGGTCCGGGCGCTCGGCCTGCGCATGGCCCTGTCCGACAAGGCCAAGAGCGGCAAGCTGATCGTCATCGACAAGCTCGAGCTCGACCAGCCGCGCACCAAGGAGCTGGTCGCCCGGCTCGGCAAGCTCGGTCTGGATAAGGTGCTGTTCGTCGGTCCCGCCGAGCTGCAGGTCAATTTCGCGCTCGCCTCGCGCAACCTGACCCAGGTGGACGTGCTCCCCTCGGTTGGTGCGAACGTCTACGACATCCTGCGCAGCGACCAGCTGGTACTCAGCAAGGACGCGGCCCAGGAACTTCAGGAGCGCCTGGCATGAACCAGGAGCGGATCTACGACATCATTCTGGCCCCGGTGGTCACGGAAAAGTCGACCCGGATCTCCGAGCTGAACCAGGTCACCTTCAAGGTGCGTGGCGATGCGGCGAAGCCGGAGATCAGGCAGGCGGTGGAGAAGCTCTTCAACGTCAAGGTCACCGCGGTGAACACGCTGGTGACCAAGGGTAAGACGAAGCGCTTCAAGGGCAAGGCGTATCGGCGCAGCGACGTCAAGAAGGCGATCGTGACGCTGGAAGCCGGCCAGACCATCGACGTGACGACGGGGATCTGAGGCCATGGCGCTGAAGAACTACAACCCCATCACGCCCTCGCAGCGCGAGCTGGTGCTGGTGGACAAGTCGGAGCTGTGGAAGGGCAAGCCGGTCAAGTCCCTGACCGAGGGCCTCTCCAAGTCCGGCGGCCGCAACCATTTCGGCCGGATCACCACCCGCCACATCGGTGGCGGGCACAAGCGTTCCTACCGACTGGTCGACTTCAAGCGTCGCAAGTTCGACGTGGTCGGCACGGTCGAGCGGCTGGAATACGATCCGAACCGGACCGCCTTCATCGCGCTGGTGAAGTACGAGGACGGCGAGCAGGCCTACATCCTGGCCCCGCAGCGGCTGCGCGCGGGCGATAGGGTGGTGGCCGGCGAGCGGGTCGACATCAAGCCCGGCAACGCCGCACCCCTGCGAGCGATCCCGGTCGGCACGATCGTGCACAACCTGGAGATCAAGCCGGGCAAGGGCGGGCAGATTGCCCGGTCCGCCGGCTCGTTCGCCCAGCTGATCGGCCGCGACGGCGATTACTGTCAGATCCGCCTGAACTCGGGCGAGATCCGCCGGATCCTGCAGACCTGCATGGCGACGGTGGGTGCTGTGTCGAATCCGGACCACCAGAACGAGAATCTGGGCAAGGCCGGCCGGCAGCGCTGGAAGGGCACCCGCCCGACCGTGCGCGGCGTCGCAATGAACCCGGTCGATCATCCGCTTGGCGGTGGCGAAGGCCGCACCTCGGGTGGCCGTCATCCGGTCAGCCCGTGGGGCCAGCCCACCAAGGGTTACCGTACCCGCCGCAACAAGCGCACGACCAGCATGATCGTGCGTTCGCGGCACGTCGCGAAGAAGCGTGGAGGTTAAGGCGTGGCCCGCTCAGTTTGGAAGGGTCCGTTCGTCGACGGCTATCTGTTCAAGAAAGCCGATGCCGCACGGCGTTCGGGCCGCAACGAGATCATCAAGATCTGGTCGCGCCGCTCCACCATCATGCCTGAGTTCATCGGCCTGACCTTCGCCGTGCACAACGGCAAGAAGCACCTGCCGGTCTACGTGACGGACAACATGGTCGGGCACAAGTTCGGCGAGTTCGCGCCGACCCGGACCTTCTCCGGTCACGGTGCCGACAAGAAGGCGAAGAGGGGCTGACATGAGCAAGCCCAAAGCAGAGCGCAAGGTCAGCGCCAACGAGGCGTTCGCCGAGGACACGCTGGTCCGCTCCAGCCCGCGCAAGCTCGATCTGGTGGCCGGGCTGATCCGGGGCATGTCGGCTGGCCGCGCCATGACCGCGCTGGAGTTCTCGCGCAAGCGGGTGGCGCTCGAGGTCCAGAAAACCTTGAAGTCCGCCATTGCGAACGCCGAGAACAATCACAATCTGGACGTGGACCGGCTGGTCGTCGCCGAGGCTTACGTAGGCAAGCGCTTCGTCATGAAGCGCCTGCATCCGCGTGCCCGCGGCCGTGCCGCCCGGGTGGAGAAGTTCTACAGCCGTCTGCGCATCGTCGTCCGTGAGCAGAGCGAGGGAAGGGCCTGATGGGTCACAAGGTAAATCCCGTCGGTCTGCGGGTCGGCATCAATCGTACCTGGGATTCGCGCTGGTTCGCGGAGAACGGCTACGCCAAGATGCTGAAGGAAGACATCCAGATCCGTGAGTTTCTGGAGAAGCGCCTGTCGAACGCCGGCGTGTCGCGGGTGGTGATCGAGCGTCCGGCCAAGAAGGCCCGGGTGATGATTTATACCGCGCGGCCTGGCGTGGTGATCGGCAAGAAGGGCGAGGCGATCGAGGTGCTCCGGCGCGAGGTGGCCCAGCGCTGCTCCGCCG
>NZ_WUJP01000946.1 GCF_009806515.1 Geminicoccus flavidas
ACGTGCATCTGAACATCGTCGAGGTGCGCAAGCCTGAGCTCGACGCGAAGCTGATCGCCGAGAGCATCGCCCAGCAGCTGGTCCGTCGCGTCACCTTCCGCCGCGCCATGAAGCGCGCGGTGCAGGCGGCGATGCGGCTGGGTGCGCTCGGCATCCGGGTGACCTGCTCGGGCCGCCTGGGCGGTGCGGAGATCGCGCGGACCGAGTGGTATCGCGAGGGCCGGGTGCCGCTGCACACGCTGCGCGCCAGCATCGATTTCGCCAGGGCCACGGCGCACACGCCGTACGGCACCAACGGGATCAAGGTGTGGGTGTTCCGTGGCGAGATCATGGAGCATGACCCGTCGGCCTATGATCGGCGCATGGCCGATGCCACGCCGGCCCGGGGTTGAGATCGGACAATGCTGCAGCCTAAGAGAACCAAGTACCGCAAGGCGTTCAAGGGCCGGATCCACGGCCTGGCCAAGGGCGGTGCGGAGCTGAACTTCGGTGCGTTCGGCCTGAAGGCGGTCGAGCCGGCGCGGATCACCGCCCGGCAGATCGAATCGGCCAGGCGGGCCATCACACGTCACCTCAAGCGTGCCGGCCGAGTCTGGATCCGGATCTTCCCGGACGTGCCGGTGACCTCCAAGCCGGCCGAGGTCCGCATGGGCTCCGGCAAGGGCTCGGTGGACTTCTGGGTGGCGCGGGTGAAGCCCGGCCGGATCATGTTCGAGATCGACGGTGTCGCGCCCGAGCTGGCCGAGGCCGCCATCGCGCTGGGTGCTGCGAAGCTGCCGATCAAGACGCGCTTCGTGCAGCGGGAGCTCTGAGCGATGAACGCTTCGGATATTCGTAACGAAGACCGCAAGGCGCTGATCGACCGGCTGCTCGGCCTGAAGAAGGAGCAGTTCAACCTGCGCTTCCAGAAGGCGACCGGGCAGCTCGAGGGAACGGCGCGGATCCGCGAGGTCCGGCGGGACATTGCCCGGGTCAAGACGGTGCTGCGCGAGCAGGCCGTCTCGGCCAAGACCGGCGCCTGAGGAGTTAGTAGCGATGCCGCGTCGCGTGTTGCAGGGCCAGGTGGTGAGTGACGTCAACGACAAGACCGTGGTGGTCCGGGTCGAGCGTCAGGTCATGCACCCGCTCTACAAGAAGTACATCAAGAGCAGTAAGAAATACATGGCTCACGACGAGTCGAACCGGTTCAAGATCGGCGACACCGTCCTGATCCGTGAGTGCCGGCCCCTTTCGGCGCGCAAGCGCTGGGAAGTGCTGGTCGAGGACGCTGCGGCCCCGTCGTCCGCAGAGGCGTGAGGATCAACTGACATGATCATGCCCGAGACCGATCTCGATGTTGCCGACAACTCGGGAGCGCGTCGGGTCCAGTGCATCCGTGTACTGGGTGGCTCGCATCGTAGGTGGGGTTCGGTCGGCGACGTCATCGTCGTCGCCGTCAAGGACGCCATACCGCGCGGCAAGGTGAAGAAGGGCGACGTGGCCATGGCCGTCGTCGTCCGCACGGCCAAGGAAGTGTCGCGGCCCGACGGGTCGGCGATCCGGTTCGACCGCAACGCTGCCGTGCTGATCAACAAGCAGGGTGAGCCGATCGGCACCCGCATCTTCGGGCCTGTGACCCGCGAGCTGCGCGCCAGGAAGTTCATGAAGATCATCTCGCTCGCGCCTGAGGTGCTGTGATGGCGGCGAAGGTCAAGAAGGGCGACAAGGTCGTCATCCTCACCGGACGCGACAAGGGTCGCCAGGGCGAGGTCCTGAAGGTCGACCCGAAGGAAGGCCGCGTGGTCGTCCAGGGCGTGGCGATGATCAAGCGCCACACTAAGTCGACCGGCATGCGCGAGAGCGGCATCGTGGAGCGGGAAGCGGCGATCGACGTGAGCAACGTCGCGCTGCTCGACCCTTCCGATGGCAAGGCCACGCGCGTCGGGTTCAAGTTCCTCGAAGACGGCCGCAAGGTGCGCGTTTCCAAGCGCACCGGCGAGCTGCTCGATCGGTGAGGCGGGCATGGCACGTCTGAAGGCACATTACGAGAACACGGTCCGGGCCGCCCTGACCGAGCAGTTCGGCTACAAGAACCCGATGCAGGTTCCGAAGCTGGACAAGATCGTCATCAACATGGCGGTCGGCAAGGCGACCCAGGACGCGAAGAAGCTCACCAATGCGGCAGCGCAGCTCGCCAAGATCGCCGGCCAGAAGCCAGTGATGACCAAGGCGCGCAAGTCGGTGGCGAACTTCAAACTGCGCGAGGGCATGAACATCGGCTGCAAGGTGACCTTGCGGCGCGAGCGCATGTACGAATTCCTCGACCGCCTGATCAACATCGCGATGCCCCGCATCCGCGATTTCCGTGGCGTCTCGCCGAAGAGCTTCGATGGTCGTGGCAACTACGCCATGGGCCTGAAGGAGCAGATCATCTTCCCGGAGATCTCGTTCGACGAAGTCGACGAGAATCGCGGGATGGACATCATCTTCTGCACGACCGCATCGACCAATGAGGAGGCCAAGGCGCTCCTCGCGGCATTCAGCATGCCGTTCACGAAGTGATCTGAGCCAAGGATATCGTCGTGGCGAAGAAGAGTTCAGTAGAGAAGAACAAGCAGCGCCGGGAGCTGGTTGCCCAGCAGGCCGCCAAGCGCGCCGAGCTGAAGGCGATCATCAAGCAGAAGGACATCGACGACGGCGACCGCTTCGAGGCCGTCCTCAAGCTGGCCGAACTGCCGCGGAACGGATCGAAGGTCCGGATCCGCAATCGTTGCGAGATGACCGGCAGGCCGCGTGCCTATTACCGGAAGCTCGGTCTTTCTCGTATCGCATTGCGGGACTTGGCATCCACGGGGCAGATCCCCGGGATGGTCAAGTCGAGCTGGTAAGGGGTTCGCGGAATGGCGATGTCCGATCCGCTCGGTGACCTGTTGACGCGCATCCGGAACGGCCAGCGGGCCGCCAAGGGTGCCGTCCTGGCGCCGAAGTCGTCGATGCACGTGCGTGTGCTGGAAGTCCTCAAGCGCGAAGGCTACATTCGTGGCTTCGGCGAGGTGGAGCAGGCGCCCGGCAAGCAGTCGCTCAGCGTCGAGCTGAAGTACCACAATGGCGAGCCGGTGATCCGCGAGCTGAAGCGGGTGAGCAAGCCCGGCCGCCGCGTCTATGCCGGCGTGCGCGACCTGCCGACCATCTATAATGGTCTCGGCATCGCGATCGTCTCCACGCCCCGTGGGGTGATGTCCGACGCCGAGGCGCGGGCAGCCCATGTCGGCGGCGAGATCCTGTGCCTGGTGTTCTGACCATGTCCCGTATCGGCAAGCATCCGGTCCCCGTACCGGCTGGCACCACCGTGTCGGTGGAAGGCCAGACCATCCGGGCCAAGGGCAAGCTCGGCGAGCTGTCCGCGGTCCTGCACGACGCGGTCGCCGTCTCGATGGAAGACGACAAGGTGGTCGTGAAGCCCCGTGAGATGGACCGTCAGGGCCGTTCGCTCTGGGGCACCTCGCGCACCATGGTGGCCAACCTAGTCAAGGGCGTGTCCGAAGGCTTCACCGAGCGGCTCGAGATCAACGGCGTGGGCTACCGCGCCTCGCTCGACGGCTCGGTGTTGAACCTGCAGCTCGGCTACAGCCACGACATCAAGTACGCGGTGCCGAAGGAGATCAAGGTCGTGGTCGAGACTCCGACCTCGATCCAGATCAGCGGTGCCGACAAGCAGAGGGTCGGACAGCTCGCGTCCGAGATCCGGGCGTTCCGCCTGCCTGAGCCGTACAAGGGCAAGGGCGTGAAGTACGCCAGCGAGACGATCCGTCGCAAGGAAGGCAAGAAGAAGTAACCATGGTGAAGGTGGACGAGCGCTTCGAGCGTCGCCGGCGTCGGGTTCGCTTCGCGATCCGGCAGCGGGCCTCCGGCCGTGCCCGGCTGTCGGTCTTCCGGTCGAGCTGCCATATCTATGCCCAGGTGATCGATGACACCAAGGGCGTGACCGTGGCGGCGGCTTCGACGGTGGAGCCGGCCCTGCGCAGCGAGCTGAAGACCGGGGCGGATATCAATGCCGCCAAGCGGATCGGGCAGCTGATCGCGGAGCGGGCCAAGGCGGCGGGTATCGAGACAGTGGTGTTTGACCGTGGTGGCTATCAGTACCACGGTCGGGTGAAGGCTCTGGCCGACGGCGCCCGCGAGGGCGGCCTGTCGTTCTGATCCATCGCGGGAGGACGGAAATGGCGCGTCAGCGCGGTGGAGACGATCGCGGCGATCGGGATAGGGGCGAGTCCGAATTCGTGGATCGGCTCGTTGCCATCAATCGCGTCGCGAAGGTGGTGAAGGGCGGTCGGCGGTTCGGCTTCTCGGCCCTGGTGGTCGTGGGCGACGGCAAGGGCCGGGTCGGCTATGGCAGTGGCAAGGCACGTGAGGTGCCGGAAGCCGTGCGCAAGGCGACGGAGGCCGCGAAGAAGGGGCTGATCCGGGTGCCGCTGCGCCAGGGGCGCACGCTGCATCACGATTCGATCGGTCACTTCGGTGCGGGCCGGGTACTGCTGCGCTCGGCGCCTCCGGGTACCGGCGTGATCGCGGGCGGCCCGATGCGGATGGTGTTCGAGGCACTCGGCATCGGCGACGTGGTCGCCAAGTCGCTGGGCACGTCGAACCCGCACAACATGGTCAAGGCCACGTTTGCGGCGCTCACCTCGGTGGCGAGCCCCCGGACGGTCGCCGCCAAGCGGGGCAAGAAGGTCTCCGACCTGATCGGCCGCCGCGAGGCGATCGAGCCGAAGGCGGAGTGACGGGGCCCATGGGCAAGATCAAGGTGACCCAGGTGCGCAGCCCGATCGGGCGGCGCGCCGACCAGCGCGAGACCCTGATCGGTCTCGCGCCGACCAGCGCGAGACCCTGATCGGTCTCGGTCTGAACAAGCTGCACCGGACCCGCATCCTGGCGGACATCCCGGAAACGCGTGGGCGGATCGACAAGGTCAAGCATCTCGTGGTGTTCGAGACCGTGGCCGGCGACGAGCCGGCCCAGGGCTGAGAATCATGAAACTCAACGAACTCCGGGACAACCCGGGTGCCCGCGGTCCGCGCAAGCGGCTCGGGCGCGGCATCGGCTCCGGCCTGGGCAAGACCTCGGGCAAGGGCCACAAGGGTGCCAAGGCGCGCGCCGGCGGCGTGAAGCCGCCGTACTTCGAAGGCGGCCAGATGCCGCTGTACCGACGCCTGCCCAAGCGCGGGTTCACCAACATCTTCCGTCCGGAATATGTGGTGGTGAACCTCGACCGGCTGCAGCAGGCGGTGGATGCCGGCCGCATCGACACGGCGCAGCTCGTGGACGCCGCCGCCATGATGGCGGCGGGCCTGGTCAGCGATCCCAAGGACGGCATCCGCCTGCTCGGGCGGGGCAGCCTCACCACGGGCCTGACCATCGAGGTGGTCGGGGCCTCGGCCTCGGCCGTGCAGGCGGTCGAGAAGGCCGGCGGCAAGGTGAACGTGATCGGCGGCGCCGTCGCCGCGTCGGAGTAAGGAAGAACCATGGCCTCGGTCGCCGAACAGCTTGCGGCGAACGTCAACTTCGGTGCTTTCGCCAAGGCGACCGAGCTTAAGAAGCGCCTGTGGTTCACCCTGGGCGCGCTGATCGTGTACCGGCTCGGCACCTATGTGCCGCTGCCGGGCATCGATCACGCGGCCATGGCGCAGATCTTCCAGAGCCAGGCCGGCGGCATCGTCGGCATGTTCAACGTGTTCGCGGGTGGCGCCCTCGAGCGCATGTCGATCTTCGCGCTGGGCATCCTGCCCTACATCTCGGCCTCGATCATCCTGCAGTTGATGACCGCGGTTTCTCCGACCATGGAGGCCCTCAAGAAGGAGGGTGAGAGCGGCCGGAAGAAGATCAACCAGTATACCCGCTACCTGACCGTGGTGCTCTGCGCCTTCCAGGCCTATGGGCTGGCGATCGGGCTGGAAGGGACGACGAGCGGCTTCGGTAGCGCCGTGATCGACCCCGGCTGGTTCTTCCGCTTCTCCACGGTGGTGACCATCGTGGGTGGCACCATGTTCCTGATGTGGCTGGGCGAGCAGATCACCGCCCGTGGCATCGGTAACGGCATCTCGCTGATCATCTTCGTGGGCATCATCGCCGCGCTGCCATCAGCGCTGGCCAGCCTGCTGGAGCTGGGGCGCACCGGTGCCATCTCTCCGGGCTTCATCATCGCGCTGATCGTGCTGGCGCTGGCAGTGATCGCGGCGATTGTGTTCATGGAGCGGGCGCAGCGCCGGGTGCTGGTGCAGTATCCCAAGCGCCAGCAGGGCAACCGCGTGTTCGGCGGCGAGAGCTCGCACCTGCCCTTGAAGGTCAACACCGCGGGCGTGATCCCGGCGATCTTCGCCAGCTCGCTGCTCCTGCTGCCGGCGACCTTCAGCAGCTTCATTGACGCGAACACCAGCCATCCCTGGCTGATCGAGCTGAACGCCATGCTCGGTCGGGGCCACCCGGTGCACATCCTGCTCTACGTGGCGCTGATCGTGTTCTTCGCCTTCTTCTACACGACCATCGTGTTCAACCCGAAGGAGACGGCGGAGAACCTGCGCAAGCAGGGCGGATTCATCCCGGGCGTGCGGCCGGGCGAGCGGACTGCGGCGCATCTCCAGTACATCCTGACCCGGCTGACGGTGGTGGGTGCCGCCTATCTCGCGGCGGTGTGCGTGCTGCCCGAGATCCTGATCTCGGAGTATGCAGTGCCGTTCTACTTCGGCGGCACCAGCCTCCTGATCGTGGTGTCGGTGACCATGGACACGGTCGGCCAGATCCAGTCCCACCTGATCGCCCACCAGTATGAGGGGCTGATCAAGAAGGCCCGTCTGCGCGGCCCGGTCGGGAGACGCTGATGCGCATCGTTCTCCTGGGCCCGCCTGGTGCGGGCAAGGGCACTCAGGCCGGCTGGATCCGCGACCGCTATCACATCCCGCAGCTCTCCACCGGCGACATGCTGCGGACTGCGGTGGCAAACGGCACCGAGGTCGGGCTGCAGGCCAAGGCGATCATGGAGGCCGGCAAGCTGGTCTCGGACGACGTGATCAACGCGATCGTGGCCGAGCGGATCGACCAGCCGGACTGTGCCCATGGCTTCATCCTGGACGGATTCCCGCGGACGACGCAGCAGGCGGCGGCACTGGAGCAGATGCTCGCCCAGCGGGGGCTGGCGCTGGATGTAGCGCTGGAGTTCAAGGTAGACCCGGCGGCACTGGTGGAACGGATCTCGGGCCGGTTCTCCTGTGCCAGCTGCGGCACCGGCTATCACGACCAGTTCAAACGACCCAAGGTGGACGGGGTCTGCGACGTGTGCGGCGGCACGGAGTTCGTGCGCCGCAAAGACGACCAGCCTGAGACCGTGCAGGCGCGTCTGGATGCCTACGAGGCCCAGACCGCCCCACTGCTGCCCTATTTCAGGGAGCGCGGGCTGCTGCGTACGGTCGATGGCATGGCAGCCATCGAGGAGGTGACTGCTGCGGTGGCTTCCGTCCTCGAGGCGGTGAAAAAGGACGACGGGGCGGCTAACGCTTGACAGTCGTAAATCGGTTCTTATGATCCGCGCACTTTTGTCGCCACCGGCAGGTGGCGATGCGATCGCGCGTTGCGTTGGAAAGGGAGCGATCGGTGGCTCGTATCGCAGGTGTGAACCTGCCCAGTGGCAAGCAGGCCTGGGTTGCGCTGACTTATATTTTCGGGATCGGGCCGCACAGCTCTCGCTTGATCCTGGATGAGGTCCAGATCGACCACAGCCGGCGGATCAACGATCTAAGCGACGCGGAGCTCGTGAAGATCCGCGAAGTGATCGACCGTCGCTTCAAGGTCGAAGGCGACCTGCGCCGCGATGTGGCGATGAACATCAAGCGGTTGATGGATCTCGGCTGCTATCGCGGCCTGCGGCATCGCCGCGGCCTGCCGGTGCGCGGTCAGCGGACCCACACCAACGCGCGTACCCGCAAGGGTCCGGCCCGGGCTATCGCCGGGAAGAAGAAGGCGACGAAGAAGTAATCATGGCTACTGGCAAGGACACGGGCGGTCGCATCAAGCGCCGCGAGCGGAAGAACATCACGTCGGGCGTGGCGCATGTCAGCGCCACGTTCAACAACACCATGGTGACCATCACCGACGCGCAGGGCAATGCGATTGCTTGGTCGTCGGCCGGTGCCCAGGGCTTCAAGGGCTCGCGCAAGTCGACCCCCTTCGCGGCGCAGGTCGCCGCGGAACTGGCCGCGCGCAAGGCCATGGAACACGGCATGAAGACGGTCGAGGTCCAAGTGCGCGGGCCGGGCTCGGGACGCGAGTCGGCGCTGCGTGCGCTGCAGGCGGCCGGCCTCGTCGTGAGCACGATCCGCGACGTCACGCCGATCCCGCACAATGGCTGCCGGCCGCGCAAGCGTCGCCGCGTCTGACCGCCCAATCTTCCCGCTGAACGGGTCCCGGCGCGCCGCGAGGTGCCCGGGACCCGTTCTTACGATCGATCGTCGTTCCTGAGAGGCATCCCGTGATCCAACGGAACTGGCATGAGCTGATCAAGCCCCAGAAGCTCGACATTCAGGTCGGCCGGCGCCCGGATCGTGAAGCGACGGTGATCGTCGAGCCGCTGGAGCGCGGCTTCGGCATCACCATCGGCAATGCGTTGCGCCGCGTCCTCCTGTCGTCGCTTCAGGGTGCCGCGATCACTTCCGTGCAGATCGACGGCGTGCTGCACGAGTTCGCCGCCATCCCGGGCGTCCGCGAGGACGTCACCGATATCGTGCTGAACCTGAAGACCGTGGGCATCCGCGCCCATGGCGAGGCGCCCAAGCGCTGCTACCTCAAGGTCGAGGGGCCGGCCGTCGTCACCGCCGGCATGATCGAGACGCCGCATGACGTGGAGATCATGGATCCCGACCAGGTGCTCTGCCATGTCGACCAGGGCGGCAAGCTCTCGGTCGAGCTGACCGTGCAGACTGGCAAGGGCTATGTCGCAGCACACCTGAACAAGGCCGAGGACGCGCCGATCGGCCTCATCGCCATCGACGCGATCTACAGCCCGGTGCGCAAGGTCGCCTACAAGGTCGACAACAGCCGCGTCGGCCAGCAGACGGACTATGACCGCCTGACCCTGCAGCTCGAGACCGACGGCTCGGTCAGCCCGGAGGACGCGCTGGCGCTGGCCGCGCGCATCCTGCAGGACCAGCTGCAGCTCTTCATCAACTTCGAGGAGCCGCAGGCCCATGGTGCCGGCGAGGTCAAGCGCGACCTGCCGTTCAACCCGAATCTGCTGCGCAAGGTCGACGAGCTGGAACTGTCGGTCCGCTCGGCGAACTGCCTGAAGAACGACAACATCGTCTATATCGGCGACCTGGTCCAGAAGACCGAGGCCGAGATGCTGCGCACGCCGAACTTCGGTCGCAAGTCCTTGAACGAGATCAAGGAAGTGCTGGCGCAGATGGGCCTGCACCTGGGCATGGAAGTGCCTGGCTGGCCGCCGGAGAACATCGAGGAACTGGCCCGCAAGGTCGAGGAGCCCTTCTGAGCCGTCTTTCGTGACGGCAGGGCAGGGCAGCTAGGGTTTCATCGGGCCGCGTCGGTCGCGTCCCTTGGCAACGTCGGAAGGTCAACATGCGTCATCGTGTCAGCGGCCGTGCTTTCAGCCGCGACAGCTCCCACCGGCAGGCGATGTTCGCCAACCTGGTGAGCGCACTGGTCAAGCACGAGCAGATCGTGACGACCCTGCCCAAGGCCAAGGAACTGCGCCCGATCGTCGAGAAGATGGTCACGCTCGGGCGCAAGGGCGACCTGGCTACGCGCCGCCTCCTGATCGCGCGCACCCGCAGCGAGGTCACGGCCAAGAAGCTGGTCGAGGTGCTGGGCCCGCGCTACGCGAGCCGGCCGGGCGGCTATGTCCGGATCCTCAAGGCCGGGTTCCGCTATGGTGACAACGCGCCCATGGCGGTGATCGAGTTCGTCGATCGCGACATCGAGGCCAAGGGCAAGGACAGCGGCCCGGTGCCGGTGCGCGAGGAAGCCGACGAGGTGGTCGCCGCCACGGCCTGACCGGGGACGGCTGCGGGGCAGGGGTCGAGGCTAGGCTTGCG
>NZ_WUJP01000947.1 GCF_009806515.1 Geminicoccus flavidas
CCGGCTTCACGATCCCCCGCGTCGAAACCATATCGAAGGGGCCGGGCGGCGACGCCCGGCCCCTTTTCTGTCTCTGGCGGCATTCATGGAGCGTCTTGGCATGCGCAGCCCGACCGTGCGGCTGTGGTTGATCCTTCTGGTCCTGCTCGGCGCAGGCTTGCCGTCGGCTGCGCAGGAGCGGCGGGTCCCGGACAGCCAGGCGCAGGTGCAGCTCAGCTTCGCGCCGGTGGTCCGCGCGGTGGTGCCGGCCGTGGTCAACATCCAGACCTCGCGCAACGTCGTGCAGCGCGGCCGGCCGTTCCTTGCCGATCCGCTCCTGGAGTTCTTCTTCGGCCGCGGCGGCCCGCCCGTGCCGTCGGAGCGCCGTCGGGTGGAGAACTCCCTGGGGTCGGGCGTGCTGCTCACGAGCGACGGCGTGGTGGTGACCAACAATCACGTGATCGAGAACGCCGATGAGATCACGGTGATCCTTTCGGACCGGCGCGCGTTCCAGGCCAGGCTCCTGTCCCGCGACGAGCGCGCCGACCTGGCCTTCCTGCGGATTGACGCCAAGGGCGAGAAGCTGCCGACCCTGGAACTCGCCCGCTCCGATGACCTGCAGGTGGGCGACCTGGTGCTGGCGGTGGGCAACCCGTTCGGCATCGGCCAGACCGTCACCTCGGGCATCGTCTCGGCCACCAACCGCTCGGCCGAGGGGCTCGAGCGCGATGTATCGTTCATCCAGACTGATGCGGCGATCAACCCGGGCAATTCGGGCGGCGCGCTCGTCGACCTGCAGGGGCGGCTGGTCGGCATCAACACCGCGATCTTCTCCCGCACGGGCGGCTCGATCGGGATCGGCTTCGCCATCCCGGCCGACCTGGTGCGGGTCCGGCTGCAGCAGGCGGTTTCCGGTGCCAAGGAGGTGTCCCGCCCCTGGCTGGGCGCCGACCTGCAGAGCGTCGATGTCGGCATCGCCGAGAGCCTGAACATGCCGAGCCCGCGCGGCGTGCTGGTCGGCAGGGTCTGGCCGCACGGGGCTGCCGCGGATGCGGGTCTGCTGACCGGCGACGTGATCCTGTCGGTGGATGGCGGGGCAGTCGATGATCCCGCGAGCTTCGGCTACCGGATGTCGCTTCAGCCGCTCGGCACGCCCGCCAGGCTTGAGATCCTGCGCCGCGGGAAGCAGCGGACCGTGGAACTGCCGCGGGCGGCCGCACCCGAGCGGCCGGCACCGGAACTCACCCGCTTCGGGCGCAACGAGGCGCTGGCCGGTGCCACGATCGCCAACATGTCGCCGGGCTTCAATGAGCGGCTGGGGCTGGATCCGTTCGAGACCGGGGTGGTGGTGGTCGAGGTCGAGCCTGGTTCGCCCGCCGCCTACATGAACCTTGAGCCCGGCGACGTCATCGTCGGCATCGACGGCGCGAAGACGCCGGACGTGCGCTCCGTCAGGAAAGCACTACCCCGCGCGGGCCGGCCGTTCCGGATGGCAGTCAAGAGCGGCGGGCGGCTCTACCAGTTCCGGGTGGGCGGCTGATGGACGACCTGTTCGGCGCCGCACCCAAGGCTATGCCCGGGCGCGCGCGGCGCAAGGAGGCCGACCGGCCGCTGCCCGACCGGCTCCGGCCCGAGCGGATTGAGGATCTGGTCGGCCAGGAGCATCTGCTCAGCGACGAGGCGCCGCTGGCGCGGATGCTCGCCAAGGGTCGCCTGCAGTCGCTGATCCTGTGGGGGCCGCCCGGCTGCGGCAAGACCACGCTGGCGCGGATCCTGGCGAGTGCCGTGAACGAGCCGCTGCTGGAGCTGTCGGCGGTCATGTCCGGCGTCGCCGAATTGCGCCGCAGCTTCGAGGACGCGCGCAAGCTGCGCTCGGGCGGCAGCCACCCGCTGCTCTTCATCGACGAGATCCACCGCTACAACCGCGCCCAGCAGGACGGCCTGCTTCACGAGGTCGAGGACGGCACGGTCACCCTGGTCGGCGCCACCACCGAGAACCCGTCCTTCGCGCTGGTCCCGGCATTGCTGTCGCGCTGCCAGGTCCTGGTGCTGCACCGGCTGGACGCAGGTGCCATGGAGCGGCTGCTGGCGCGCGCGGAGGCGATGCTGGGCCACCCTCTGCCGCTGGACGACCAGGCCCGGGCCCGGCTGGGCGAGATGGCGGATGGCGATGGCCGCTATCTCCTGAACCTGGTGGAGGCACTGGCCGACCTGCCGGCCGGGCCCCCGCTCGACGCCCAGGCGCTCGGCCGGATCCTGCAGCGGCGCATGCCGCTCTACGACCGCGCCCAGGAGAGCCACTACAACCTGATCAGCGCGCTGCACAAATCGGTGCGGGGCTCCGATCCGGACGCTGCGCTCTACTGGTTCTGCCGGATGCTGGAAGGCGGGGAGGACCCGCGCTTCCTGGCTCGGCGGATCGTGCGGATGGCGGTGGAGGATATCGGCTTGGCCGACCCACGCGCCGTCGAGCAGGCGCTGGCGGCCGCTGCCACCTATGAGCGGCTGGGCAGCCCCGAGGGCGAGCTGGCCCTGGCCCAAGCGGTCGTCTACCTGGCGGCAGCCCCGAAGTCGAACGCGGTCTATCTGGCCTACAAGGCGGCACGCCAGTCAGCAAGGGAGACGGGCTCGCTGATGCCGCCCGCGACCATCCTGAATGCGCCCACCGGCCTCATGAAGGAGCTAGGCTATGGCCAGGACTATGCCTATGACCACGACGCGCCGGACCGCTTCTCCGGCCAGGACTATTTCCCCGACGGGATGCCGCGCCCGACCTTCTACCGGCCGACCGGGGAAGGGATCGAGGCCAGGATCGCCGAGCGCCTGAACCGGCTCGACCGGCTGCGCGCCGAACGCAGGAAGGATCGGACGCCATGAGCGGCGTCGAGCAGAGGACCGTGGCGGGCAGCGAGGCCCATTGGCGCTTCGATCGCTGGTGCAAGGCCCATTTTCCCGAGCTGGGCTTTGGCCAGATGCAGAAGCTGCTGCGCACCGGCCAGTTCCGGGTGGACGGCAAGCGGCTGGATGCGGCCACCCGGCTGGTGCCGGGGCAGGTGGTGCGCATCCCGCCACTGCCGGCCGAGCCGGAGGAAGAGCCGGGCAGCGCCCCGAAGCCGGCCGTCCGTCTGCCTGAGCGCGACGTGGCGATGCTACGCTCCCTGGTGATCCACGAGGACGATGCGCTGATCGCGTTCGCCAAGCCCGCCGGCCTCGCCGTCCAGGGCGGCAGCGGCACGACCCGGCACGTGGACGGGCTGATGCAGGCGTTTGCCGGCAAAGGCGGCGACAAGCCGCGCCTAGTGCACCGGCTGGACCGCGACACGTCCGGCGTGCTGGTGCTCGCCAAGACCGCTTCTGCCGCGCGCGAGCTGACCTTCGCCTTCCAGCAGCACCGGATCCGCAAACTCTACTGGGCAGTGGTGATCGGCCGGCCCAAGCGCGACGCCGGGGTGATCGACCTGGCCCTAGAAAAGGGTGGTGCCAGCGGGCGGGAGAAGATGACCTCCAGCGAGAGCGACGAGGCCCGCTTCGCCCGCACCGGCTTTAGGGTCCTGGATGCGAATGGCAAGGTCGCGGCCTGGCTGGGCCTGCTGCCGCTCACCGGCCGCACCCACCAGCTGCGTGCCCACTGCGCCCTGTCGGGCTTCCCGATCCTGGGCGACGGCAAGTATGGCGGCAAAGCGGCGCACCCGACCGGGGCGCCGGCACGCTTGGCCCTCCATGCCAGCGAGCTCGACCTGCCGCATCCGGATGGCGGGCGGCTGCGGCTGGTGGCGGAGCCGGACCGGCCGATTCGCGAGGCGCTGGACTGGATGGGGATCGGCAAGGGCCTGCCGCCGTTTGCCCGGCTAGACGACTGGCCGGAGGAACGCCGGTGAGGCTGGTCCTGTTCGATTGCGACGGCACGCTGGTCGACAGCGGGGCCCTGATCGTGGCGGCAGCCCAGGATGCGTTCGCCGAGTTCGGTGAGCCGGCACCCGACGAGCTGACGTTGCGCGCGGCGATCGGCCTGTCGGTGGCGCAGTGCCTGGAATTCTGGCGCCCGGACCTGCCGGCTCCCGACCAGGCCGCAATCGGCCGGGCGTTCGGCCGCCATTACTGGAAGCACCGCAGTGCCGGGATCCATGCCGAACCGCTGTTCCCAGGCATCCTGACGCTCCTGGATCGCCTCGCCGCACAGCCCGACACGTTGCTGGGCATCGTCACCGGCAACAGCCGGCGCGGGCTGGACGCGATCCTGGCCCATCACGAACTGGCGGACCGGTTCGTCACCCTGCAGACCGCCTGCCGGCATCCCTCCAAGCCGCACCCGGCCATGGTGCTGGAGGCGCTGGCCGAGACCGGCGCCACGGCCGAGGACGCGGTGGTGATCGGCGACACGTCCTTTGACGTGCTGATGGCCAAGGCCGCGGGCGCGCTGCCGGTGGGGGTAGCGTGGGGCAACCATCCACTCGAGCGGCTGGTCGAGGCCGGTGCCGCGCACGTGGCGCACACGGCGACTGATCTGCACCCGATCCTGGGGCTCGCATGAAGCGTTTCTACAAGCAGGTGGGCATCGCCCGCCATGGTGATGACTGGCAGGTGCTGCTCGACGGCAAGCCGATCCGCACC
>NZ_WUJP01000948.1 GCF_009806515.1 Geminicoccus flavidas
CCGCTGCGCCGCACGCTCGCGGTGCCGACCGAGGCGCTGGCGCGCACGGTGGCGGTCGAATGGGAGGGGCAGGGCGAGGAATTGCAGCCGGCCACCATGCGGGTGACCCGGCTCACCACTACCGCCGTCGACCTGATGCCGGAGCGGCGCCAGCCCGCGATCCGGCAGGTCATGGACTATCTGGGCACCGACATGCTGTGCTACCGGGCCAGCGAGCCGCGCGACCTCGTGCAGCGGCAGGACGAGGCCTGGCAGCCATGGCTGGACTGGCTGGCGGGCGCCTTCGACGTGCGGCTGCCGGTCTATCGCACGGTGCTGCCCCAGGCCGCACCCGAGGGTGCTGAGGAGCGCCTGCTGCCGGTGGTGGAGGCGCTGGACGGCTGGCAGCTCGTGGCGCTGCATGCCGCCGTGACCATCACCCAGTCCCTGGCGCTGGGCCTTGCCATGATGGAGGCGGTACTGCCGGCCGACGAGGCGTTCGAGGTGGCGCAGCTCGACGCGCTCTACCAGGTGGAGCACTGGGGCGACGATCCCGAGATCACCAGGCGGCATGAGGGGCTGCGCGCCGATCTGGAAGCGGTCGAGCGCTTCGTGCAGGCGCTGGCACCGCCCTTGCGCATGTGAATGTTTGCGCGCCACCGTGCGGGCGCGCGTGAGGTGCATTGAGACTTGCAGGGGAGGCGCTGGCGGGGATGGCCGTGCAGACGATCATCGAGCAGCTCGAGGAGATGCGCCAGGCGGCGCGCCAGGGCGGCGGGGAGAAGCGCGTCCGCAACCAGCACAAGCGGGGCAAGCTCACCGCGCGGGAGCGGATCGAGCTCCTGCTGGACCCGGGCTCCTTCGAGGAGACGGACATGTTCGTCGAGCATCGCTGCGTCGACTTCGGCATGGAGAACCAGCGCATCCCGGGCGACGGCGTGGTCACCGGGCAGGGGACGATCAACGGCCGGCTGGTCTTTGTGTTCAGCCAGGACTTCACCGTGTTCGGCGGTGCTTTGTCCGAGGCCCATGCCGAGAAGATCTGCAAGATCATGGACCGGGCGGTGAGCGTGGGCGCCCCGGTGATCGGCCTGAACGACAGCGGCGGGGCGCGCATTCAGGAAGGCGTGGCGTCGCTCGCCGGCTATGCTGACGTGTTCCAGAAGAACGTGCTGGCCTCGGGGGTGATCCCGCAGATCTCGGTGATCATGGGTCCCTGTGCGGGCGGTGCCGTCTATTCGCCGGCGATGACCGACTTCATCTTCATGGTCCGCGACAGCTCCTACATGTTCGTGACTGGCCCGGACGTGGTGAAGACCGTCACCAACGAGGTGGTGACCGCGGAGGAACTGGGCGGTGCCGGGACCCATACCGGGCGCTCGGGCGTGGCGGATCTCGCCTTCGACCACGACATCCAGGCGCTGCACGAGATCCGGCGCTT
>NZ_WUJP01000949.1 GCF_009806515.1 Geminicoccus flavidas
CTTCGACTTCCTGCCGCTCAGCAACAAGGAGAAGCCGCCGGTCCGCCCGGCGGTCGATCCGATCGAGCGGGACGACCACTCGCTCGACACGCTGATCCCGACCAACTCGAACCAGCCCTACGACATGATGGAGCTGATCGAGAAGATCGTGGACGAGGCGGACTTCTTCGAGCTGCAGAAGGACTATGCGAAGAACATCATCACGGGCTTTGCCCGGATGGAGGGCAGCACGGTCGGCATCGTCGCCAACCAGCCCATGGTGTTGGCCGGCTGCCTGGACATCGCTGCCTCGATCAAGGCCGCGCGGTTCGTGCGCTTCTGTGACTGCTTCAACATCCCCATCGTGACGCTCGTGGACGTGCCGGGCTTCCTGCCGGGCGTGGGCCAGGAATATGGCGGAATCATCAAGCATGGCGCGAAGCTCCTGTTCGCCTATGCCGAGGCCACCGTGCCCAAGGTCACGGTGATCACCCGCAAGGCCTATGGCGGCGCCTATGACGTGATGGCGTCCAAGCACCTGCGCGGCGACGTCAACTTCGCCTGGCCCACCGCGGAGATCGCGGTGATGGGGCCGAAAGGGGCGGTCGAGATCATCTTCCGCCAGGATGCGGGCGATGCGGAGGCGATCGAGGCCCGGACCGCGGAATATCGCGAGCGGTTCGCCAACCCGTTCGTGGCGGCCAAGCGCGGCTTCGTCGACGACGTGATCATGCCGCACGGGACCAGGCGGCGGGTCGGCAAGTCGCTGCGCTGGCTGGCGAACAAGCAGCTCGCCAATCCCTGGAAGAAGCACGCCAACATTCCGCTCTGACCTTCGCCGCGGGCTCCAAGACCATGTTCAAGAAGATCCTGATCGCTAACCGCGGCGAGATCGCCTGCCGGGTGATCCGCACCTGCAAGAAGCTGGGGATCGCCACGGTCGCGGTCTATTCCGAGGCGGACGCGCAGGCGCTGCACGTGCGGATGGCCGACGAGGCGGTGGCGATCGGCCCGGCACCGGCCCGCGACAGCTACCTGGTCATCGACAAGATCGTGGCGGCCTGCCGGCAGACCGGGGCGGAGGCGGTCCATCCGGGCTACGGCTTCCTGTCGGAGAACCCGGCCTTCGCACGAGCGCTGGACGAGGCCGGCATCGTGTTCATCGGCCCGCCCATGAGTGCCGTCCAGGCGATGGGCGACAAGATCGAGAGCAAGATCCTGGCCCGACAAGCCGGCGTCTCGGTGGTGCCCGGGCACAACGAGCCGGTATCCGATCCGGACGAGGCGCTGCGGATCGCCCGACGGATCGGCTATCCCGTGATGGTCAAGGCGGCCGCCGGCGGTGGCGGCAAGGGCATGCGGATTGCCCATGACGACCCCTCGCTAATCGAGGGGCTGGAGCGGGCGCGCTCGGAAGCGCGCTCCTCGTTCGGCGACGACCGGGTGTTCCTCGAAAAATATGTCGAGCAGCCCCGGCACATCGAGATTCAGGTGCTGGCCGACAAGCACGGCCACGCCATCCATCTGGGCGAGCGGGAATGCTCGATCCAGCGCCGCCACCAGAAGGTGATCGAGGAGGCGCCCTCGCCGTTCCTGGACGAGGCGACCCGCCAGGCCATGGGTGCCCAGGCCGTCGCCCTGGCCGAGGCGGTGGGCTACCACTCGGCCGGCACGGTCGAGTTCATCGTCGATGCTAAGCGCAACTTCTACTTCCTGGAGATGAACACCCGGCTCCAGGTCGAGCATCCGGTGACCGAGCTGGTGACCGGGTTGGATCTGGTTGAGTGGATGATCCGGATCGCCTGGGGCGAGCATCTGACGATCCGGCAGGACGAGGTGAAGTTGTCCGGCTGGGCGATCGAGGCGCGGGTCTATGCCGAGGACCCCTCCCGTGGCTTCCTGCCCTCCACCGGGCGGCTGCGGCGCTACCAGCCGCCTGCGGGCGAGGGGCTCCGGGTTGATGCCGGCGTGGCCGAGGGCCTGGACGTCTCGATGTTCTACGACCCGATGATCGCGAAGCTGTGCGCCTTCGCGGCGGACCGGGCCACCGCGGCCGAGAAGCTCGCCGACGCGCTGGACGCCTATGTGATCCGGGGCCTCAGCCACAACATCGCCTTCCTGACCTCGCTCATCACCCATCCGCGCTTTTTGGAAGGCCGGCTCACCACCAACTTTATCGCCGAGGAATATGGCGATCGGTTCGAGGGCACCGTGCTGCCGCACGAGGCCAGGCTGGACCTGGCTGCGATCGCGGTCGCCATGCGGGTGATCGAGGCCGCGCGCGCCATGGCCGGCAGTGGCAAGCTGCCGGGCTGGCGGCCCACCCATGTCGCCGACTGGCGGGTGACGCTGGATGACGAGCCGTTCGACGTGCGGCTGGACGACCCGGTCCTGGACCCGCCGACGATCCGGATCGAGGACCGGGTGGTGCAGCCCCGCCTCGACTGGCAGCCTGGCCGGCTGCTCGCGACGGCGACGGTGGACGGCCGCCGGCTGATCCTGCAGGTCGACCGCCGGCCGGAGGGCTATCTCTTCACCCATCGCGGCGCGCAGGTGACGGTGCTGGTGCGGACCCGCGAGGCCGCCGAATACGCCGCGCGCATGCCCAAGAAGCAGCCGCCGGACCTGTCGCGGCTCCTGGCGTCGCCCATGCCCGGGCTGATCGTGGCGGTGGCGGTCGAGCTGGGCCAGGAGGTCAAGGCCGGCCAGGAGCTGTGCGTGCTGGAGGCGATGAAGATGCAGAACATCCTGCGTGCCGAGCGGGACGCTGTGGTCGAGAGCGTGAAGGTCGTGCCGGGTGACGCGGTCGCGGCCGATCAGGTGCTGATGACCTTCCGCGGTGCCGACTGATCACTTCTTCGCACCGTCGTTCCGCTCCGTCTCGATCCCGCGCAGCAGCCACTCCATCAGGCGGGAAGCGACCGCTCCGGCGCCTCGTCCGTCGAGACCGCGGTAGTCGCGCAGGAATTCCCAGGCCGCGGCGCTGTTGAGGAGCTGCATTCCGGCAGCCAGTGTCTCGGCATCGGCAGCCGCCAACTTCTCCGCCACTGGGGCGAGGGCTCGGGCGAAGGCTTCCGCACGCTGTGAGGCAGTCTGCAGCCGAAAGCCGCGGCCCGCGTCGGTATGAAGCGTGGCGCGGATCAGCGCCTCGAACCGGTCGAAGCCCTGGAAGGTCTGCCGCGGCAGGTCGCGAAGGCCGGAGGGGTTGTCCGGGATCTGCGGCATGCCGAGCTGGACGTTGAGCCGGTCCCAGACGATCTCCAGGAGACGGGCGCGGTTGGCAGCATGTCGGTAGAGCGTGCGCTCGGGCAGGCCGGCCTCGGCTGCCACGGCGGCGAAGGTCAGGCCCTCGATCCCATGGCTCTGGATGACGGCGATGGAGGCATCGCCGATCTGTTCCAGCATCGCCCTTTGCCGTTCCGCACGCCGACCGCTCCGTAGAGGGGGCAACGCGCTGTTCATGCCCCGCCTGCGCCGACGATCTGTACGCCATGGCGAGCGCAGACCGCCATCACCACCTCCGGGTCCGGTGGCATGGTGGCGACTCCTTCCGCCAGCTCCCGGAAGAATGTCTCGGCGCCGCCCGGCGTGATCAGGGCGAGAAAGCGGGTCCCAGCCGCGCCTGCCCGGTACGTGTGCAGGAGGTTGCCGGGCATGCGGACCACGGTTCCAGGCCCGGCCGAGACCCATTGTTCACCATCGAACAGCTCAAGCCGGCCCTCTAGGACGATGAACAGTTCTTCCCATGCATGGCGATGTGGGGGCGGGCCCATCGGGCCGTTGGTCCGGATCTCGAACAGGCTCCATGCCTGCCCAGCCCCGCGGGCAAGATGGCGGACTTCGTCGCCAAGTACGTTCCAGCAGCTGACATCGTCCAGACGGACCGTGCTGGCGGCAAGCTCTTGGGGAAACATCAGGTTCTCGATATGGCAGTCCAACTGCCAGTTCTGTACAAACTGGCAGTGGGACTGTCAATTTGAATCATCATGCCTTGGTGTCGGGGAGTGGCGGGGCTAATCCTGCCTGCGCGTCCGCCCGCTCCAGGGTGGCCATGACGCTGCTTTGCCGCCGGTTGTTTCGTGAGGTCGTCCAATGAACCATCTTCCGTTCGCCACCGGCGGATCGCTGCAGGTGCGGCGCGTCTTCTGCGTCGGCCGCAACTATGCCGAGCACGCTAAGGAGATGGGGCACGATTCCCGTGAGCCGCCGTTCTTCTTCGCCAAGTCCGCGGAGGCGCTCACGCTCGGGCCGGAGGTGCCCTATCCGCCGATGACCGCGGACCTGCACCACGAGGTCGAGCTGGTCGTGGCGATCGGCCGGGATGGGGCAGGGATCGGAGTGGAGGCGGCGCGCTCGCACATCGCGGGCTATGCGGTGGGCATCGACCTCACAAGGCGCGACCTGCAGGCGATCGCTAAGAAGCAGGCGCGGCCCTGGGCGCTCGCCAAGTCCTGGATCGGCGCGGCACCGATCGGCATGCTGCATGCGCCGGTGGAAGTGGGGCACCCGTGCTCCGGGCGGATCGAGCTCAAGGTCAACGGGCAGGTCCGCCAGTCCGGAGATCTGGCCGAGATGATCTGGAGCGTCGATGAGATCATCGCCGAACTGTCGCGCTATGACCGGCTGCTGGCCGGCGACCTGATCATGACCGGCACGCCTGCCGGAGTGGGCCCGCTGGTCGCGGGCGACCGGGTCGAGGTGGCGATCCAGGGCGTGGGCGAAGCGAGATTCGCCATTACGGCACCGGCCGGCTGAGTCCGGCCGCCGCGAATCGCCCAGAAACGACAAAGGCCGAAGGGCGGTCGCACCTTCGGCCTGTGATCGTCTCGCCTGCGCCCTCGGCAGTCCCCGGAAGGAATCGGGCCTCAGGCAGGCTTGATAGTGGTAGCGGCCTGGCTCGCCGCCTGGAGCCTCAACGAGCGGCAGCCGCCTTCGACGCCACGCTCTCGAGCTCGGAGCGCAGCACACCGATGTCATGGAGCTCGCGGTCGGAGAGCCGCGACAGCTCGTTCATGGTCTGACGGTACAGCCACCAGCGCTTGATGCCCCCGAACAGACCCTCGGACGCAGGCGCCTTGCCGGCGTTGCGCAGCTGCCAGGAAGCCACCGCAGTGGTAGCGAGCACGCTGTAAGGGTTGATGAACTCGATCGACATGGCTGGTTACTACTTCACTACTGCATGGCGACCACCGGCGCTCCGGTGTCTGCGGCATGCACTTTACACTGCGCTATATGGCCAAGCCTTGGGCATTCCGGAACCAGCGTTTGTGCATTGCAGCATCGACCCTGCTGCATAATAGATGGAGCTTTGGTCATGTAACTGTGGCAGCGCGACCGCGGCGGGCGGGGCCTGGGCGGCTCGTGCGGGCACACCATGTTTAGCCCAGGCTCTAGCACGGACCTCTGGAGGCGGTGGAGGCGGCGATGCTCGACGGCTTCGAGAAGTGGCGGATGGCGGGGGACGGTGCGGAGATCTTCGTGCAGGTCGGCGGCTCCGGGCCGCCCCTGCTGCTCTTGCATGGCTATCCGCAGACCCACCTGATGTGGCATCAGGTGGCGCCTGAACTGGCCAAGTGCTACACGGTGGTTTGCCCGGACCTGCGTGGCTACGGCGTGTCGGGCGCGCCTCGCGGCACCCCGGACCATGCGAACTACAGCAAGCGCGCCATGGCGAAGGACATGGTG
>NZ_WUJP01000950.1 GCF_009806515.1 Geminicoccus flavidas
GCGGTGATGGCCGGGCTGGGTTTCGAGCGGTTCGCCGCGGCCGGCCATGACCGTGGCGGGCGGGTGCTGCACCGGCTGTGCCTGGACCATCCCGAACGGGTCGCGGCCGCCGCGGTGCTGGACATCGTGCCGACGCGCACCGTGTTCGCGGCGACCAGCCAAGCGCTGGCGTCCGGCTACTATCACTGGTTCTTCCTGAGCCAGCCTTCGCCTTTGCCGGAGCGTCTGATCTCGCTCGATCCCGCCTTCTGGGTGCGGGCCAAGCTGGAACGCTGGTCGGGCATGGGCTTGGCCGCATTCCAGCCCGAGGCGGTGGCGGCCTACATCCAGGCCTTTACCGACCCAGCGGTGGTCCATGGGACCTGCGAGGACTACCGGGCCGCTGCCTCCGTGGACCTGGAGCATGACGCCGCCGACCAGGACGCGCGGATCGGCTGCCCGCTCCTGGTGCTGTGGGGCGAGCAGGGGCTGATGCACCGCCAGTTCGACGTGCTGGACACTTGGCGGGTCAAGGCATCCGGCCCGGTCACCGGCCAAGCTTTGCCCTGCGGCCATTTCCTGCCCGAGGAGCAGCCGGAGCGCACGCAGGCCGCGCTAGCGGAGTTCTTTGCCCGGCACTGGCCGGGCTGACCCGCCGCTTCAGACGGGGGCTGCCGCCGGCCCGTCCGGAAAGCCTGCGATCCGGTGGCGCTGCGTCACCTGGACGTCGCGGTGCTCGACCTGACCGGTCTTGAACTCCAACACAGCGCCACCGGCATCCGCCGGTGCGACCCAGAGCGTGCCGTTGGCACTGTGCCTGGGGGTCACGCCATTGCGGAGCAGCAGCGCCTCGACCCGGCGCAGGCTCGCCACCTCGATGGCGAGTGCCGCCGGGAAGGCCGGCTCGGCCAGGCGCAGGCCGGGGAAGCGCCGGACGGCACTCACCAGGTCGATCACCGACAGGCGTCCCTGGGCCAGGCGGAAATGCGCGCCCTGCGGTCGGCCGAGCAGCCGGGCCAGCCGGCCGCGGCTGGCCTGCGGATCGCGCACCACCAGCGTGACCCCAGCCAAGCGCCTGGCGCCATTGGGATGCACCGGCAGCACGTCCGGCCAGATCACCTGGCGCGAATGATGCTTGACCAGGGCCAGGTCGGCATCCGGCCAGCTCCGGCCGTCCAGCTGGGTCAGGCGGAAGCTGGCGGGCCGGGTCGCACCGGCGAACGGCCATTCCCGCACCAGGCTGCGCGGCGCGGCCAGCCCTGGCAGTTCCTCGTCCAGCACCCGATGGAGTCGCGTCAGCTCGTCCGTGGCGAGGCCCACGAAATGGATGCCCTCGCGCCGCTCGGCGCGCTCGGCGATTGCCCGGGCATAGGCGGTCTCGCCCGTGGCCTCGACTAATTCCAGATAGCTGCCATCCAGGGTGATGCAGCACCCCGCCGTGCCGAAGGCCTGAGTCCGGCCGCCAGGCTCGAGCTGGCCCTGGTGGGGCAGCCTCGGCGCCAGCTGGAAACCCAGCCGCTCGAAGGCCGGTGCCGCCCAGTCGAGGCGGCGGACCAGCAGGGCCGCATGGTCCAGGATCAGGTCGAACTCGAGCATGGCCGGGCAGCTCCGCAGGCAGCAGCGCGTCCGTCCAGTTGAACCTTCGAACGATGCTCGTCAAAATCAACCATAAGTTGATATAGTCAATCCCAACTCGGGCCAGGACAGGAACGGGACGGTCTCGCCCGCCCGGACCGATCCCGACCCAGAGCCCAGCTCGGCAAGCCCGTCCGCTTTCAGCAGCGTGCTGAGCTGGCCGGACCCCTGGCGGTTCAGCGGGTCCAGCCGTGACCCTCGGCGGTGGTGCGCAGCCGGCAGCGTAGGAACTCGGTGCGGCCGGGCCGGGTCTGGCAATCGCGGGCCAGCGCCACCAGCTCCGGCACGGGCCAGCAGCATCTCGACCGGCAAGAGGTGGAGCAGGGCCGCCAGGAGCGGGCGGTTCGCGTCGAACACCGCTGCATCCCGCCAGGGCGCTCCGGCCGGGACCAGCTCGTCACCGGTGGGAAGCAGGGCCATCCGGACCCGCCGATGAACCGTCAGCTCGCCCGCACCCAGGGCTGCGGCCATGCCGATCTGCCATGGCCCGAGCCGGGTGCCCGCGGCAAGAAGCCGGTGGCCACGTCCTCGCTCACGTCACGCCGGTTGGCGCCGGGCTCGACACCGGTCGGGATGCGGATACGCTCCCCCTGGATCTGCAGGGCCTCGTCCGGCACCACCGTGTCCGCGCCCGGCGGCATCGGCGCACCCGTCAGGATGCGGATGGCATGGCCCGCCGGCAGACGCAGCGGCCCGGGGTGGCCGGCAGCGCACAGACCGGGATGCAGCGCCAGCTCGCCACCCTCGGCCAGTTCCGGCGCCCAGCGAAAGGCGATCCCGTCCAGGGCGGCATTGGCGAAGGCCAGCACGTCGCGCGGTGCCTGGAGGTCGCTGGCCAGCACCCGGCCGAGTGCCCGGTCCAGCGGCAGCCGCTCGGTGCCGGTGACCGACTGCCCGTGCGCAGCCATGTGCCGCTGGGCTTAGGCGAAGCTGACCGCGCGCCGGCGCAGCTCGCCTTCCAGCCCCGCCCCGTCACCCCATCGCCTCGATCTCGCAGGTCCGCAGGATGATCTCGACCACCGCAGCCACGTCGTCCAGGCCCACCACCGGCACGGGGCAGCCGGGCAGCGGCACGTCCGCGGCAACCGCGACGATGGTCGGGTCGTCCCGTGCCAGGAGCGGGGTACCGCGCTCGCCCCGGTGCACCTCGATCTTGGGATGGCGATGGCGCTTGAAGCCCTCGACCAGCACCAGGTCGACCGGCGCCATCCGATCCAGCAACTCTTCCAGCTCCGGCTCGGGCGCTCCCCGCAGTTCGCGGACCAGCATCCAGCGCTGGCTGGTCGCCAGCATGACCTCGCTGGCACCGGCCGCACGGTGGCGGTAGCTGTCCTTGCCCGGCTGGTCGAGGTCCAGCTGGTGGTGCGCATGCTTGATCGTCGAGACGCGCAATCCTCTTGCGGTGAGCTGCTCGACCAGCCGGACGACCAGCGTGGTCTTGCCGTTGTTCTTCCACCCGACTACGCCGAAGATCCGCATGAACCGCCTCTGGCCCTTGACCGATGGAGGGCGTACCACTGCCGCGCGCGGATCGCGAGGCGGCAATGGTGATGGAACAGACGGCGCCGGAGCCGGCCCGGCTGGATGCCCGGCATCTGGCCTGTCCCCTGCCGGTCCTGAAGGCGCGCAAGCGCCTGCTCGCCATGGCGCCGGGCGAGCTTCTGCTGGTGCTCGCGACCGATCCCGCGGCACTGCGTGACTTCCCGGACTTCGCCCAGGTGGCCGGCCATCGGCTGCTCGAGGCCGGCGAGATCGAGCCCGGCCTGTTCCGCTTCCTGATCGAGCGCGGCTGAGCGATCAGCGCCGCCGCAGCGCGCTGGGCGAGGTGCCAAAGCGGCGGTGAAAGCTGCGGCTGAAATGCTCCAGGCTGGCAAAGCCGCAGTCCAGCGCCACCTCGCGCACCGTCCGGTCGGTGCCGAGCAGTTGGTCGTGCGCCTGGCGCAGGCGCAGGTCCAAAAGGAAGCGGTGCGGGCTCTGGCCGGTCTCGCGTCGGAACAGGCCGGTCAGGCCGCGCACCGACAGGCCGGCATGGCGTGCCAGGACCGGCAGCGGCCAGCTGGCCGCGGGATCCTGCTCGATCGCGTCCAGCACCCGGCCCAGCCGGCCATCCCGCACGCCTAGCCTCGCCCCGATCCGCGGCCGCTGCGGCAGGTCGCCCGCCCGCCAGCTGCACGAGACCAGCTGCTCGGTGACGGCCTTCGCCAGCGTGTCGCCATGCCGTCGGCCGATCAGATGGAGCATCATGTCGAAGGGCGAGGTGCCGCCGGCACTGGTGAAGCGGTCCCGGTCGATCTCGTAGAGCCTGGAAGTAAGCTTGACTGCCGGGAACGCGCTCGCGAAGCCCGGTGCCGCCTCCCAGTGCAGGGTGGCGCGATAGCCGTCCAGCAGGCCTGCTGCCGCCAGCGGCCACACGCCCGTGTCCAGCGCACCCATCGCCACGCCGAACCGGGCTAGCCGGCGCAGCCGGCCAAGCGTGGTGCCGACCACATGCCGTTCCGGCTCGAAGCTCGCGACCACCACCAGCGAGGTGAAGGCCCGATGCTCGGGCATCGGCCCGTCCGCCAGCACCGCCAGACCATTGCTCGCCTGCACCGGCTGCCCGTCCAGGCTCAGGATCTGCCAGCGATAGAGCTCCCGGCCGGCGGCACGGTTGGCGACGCGCAGCGGCTCGATGGCGGAGGTGAACGCCATCATCGAGAACCGGTCCAGCAGCAAGAACGCAACCGGATCGGGGGCAGCGCGCGCGACGGGATCGAGCATGCCACAAAGTTCAGGCAGATTGCCGGTTTCGTCAAACGGGCAGCCGGGCATCATGCCAAGCTCGCTTCAAGAAAAGGGAGGCGGCAGCATGAACCGGGACGTCATCGTAAGTTGCGCGGTCACCGGTGCCGGCGACACAGTAGGCAAGCACTCGGCGATCCCGGTGACCCCGGAGCAGATCGCTTTGGCCTGCATCGACGCGGCCAGAGCCGGGGCCGCGATCGCCCATGTCCATGTCCGTGATCCGCAGACCGGCAGGGCCGCGCGCGCCCCGCATCTCTATCGCGAGGTGGTGGAGCGGGTCCGCGCCTCGGGCGTGGACGTCGTCCTCAACCTGACCGCAGGCATGGGCGGCGACTTCGTGCCCGATCCGCAGGAACCCTGGCGGGGTGGCGAGGGCACCGACATGGCCTCAGTCGAGGACCGGCTAACCCATGTCGTGGAGCTGCAGCCGGAGATCTGCACGCTGGACTGCGGCTCGATGAACTATGCGAGCGCCGCCTATGTCAGCACGCCCGATCAGCTTCGCCAGATGGCGCGGATCATCCGCGAGGTCGGCGTGCGCCCCGAAATCGAGGTGTTCGAGCTGGGCCATGTCTGGATGGCGAACACGCTGATCGAGGAGGGGCTGATCGAGACGCCGGCCCTGTTCCAGCTCTGCATGGGCATCCCGTTCGGGGCACCCGCCGACATCCGCGCCATGACCGCGATGCGCGACCTGCTCCACCCCGGCTCGCAGTTCGCCGCGTTCGGGATCGGCCGGATGCAGATGCCGATGGTGGCCCAGGCCATGCTGCTGGGCGGCAATGTCCGGGTCGGCCTTGAGGACAATCTGTGGCTGGACAAGGGCGTGCCCGCCTCCAACGAGAGCCTGGTCGAGAGAGCCTGTGAGATCGTCCGTCTCCTAGGCGGGCGGACGCTCTCGCCGGGTGAGGCCCGCGAGAAGCTCGGCCTGAAGCGGCAGCGCTGAGGAGGGCCGCAGCCATGACCATCAGGACGGTCGGCCTCGTCGGCACCGGGGTGATCGGCTCGGGCTGGGCGGCGCGCTGCCTGTTCCGCGGCCTGGATGTGGTCGCGAGCGACCCATCCCCGGGAGCGGAAGAACTGCTGCGCGCCAATGTCGAGAACGCCTGGCCGGCTATGGCCAAGCTGGTGCAGGCGCCCCTGCCGCCGCCTGGCAGGCTCACCTTCGTGCGGAGCCTGGAGGACGTCGCCGAGCGTGCCGATCTCGTGCAGGAATCGGCGCCGGAGCGGATCGAGCTGAAGCGGCAACTGTTCCAGGCACTGGACCGGGTGGCGGGGCCGGACGTGATCCTGGCCTCGTCCTCCTCGGGCTTGCTGCCGAGCGAGATCCAGGCGGGGCTGCGTCATCCCGGCCGCGTGGTGATCGGCCATCCGTTCAACCCGGTCTATCTCCTGCCCTTGTGCGAGGTGCTGGGCGGGCAGGCGACCGATCCGGCGGCGGTCGGCCGGGCGATGGCGTTCTACGACTCGATCGGCATGCATGCCCTCAAGGTGCGCAAGGAGATCGAGGGCTACATCTCCGACCGGCTGCAGGAGGCGCTCTGGCGCGAAGCCCTGCACATGGTGAACGACGGTATCGCCTCGACCGACGAGATCGACGCGGCCATCGCCTATGGCCCGGGCCTGCGCTGGTCGTTCTGGGGCACCTGCCTGATCTTCCACCTAGCCGGCGGCGAGGGCGGGATGCGCGCCATGCTGGAGATGTTCGGGCCGGCCCTGCAATGGCCCTGGACTAGGCTGAAGGCGCCGGACCTCACGCCTGAGCTGATCGAGCGGATGGTGGCGGGCTGCGAGGCGCAGGCCTCGGGGCGCAGCATCAAGGAGCTGGAGCGCGCGCGCGATCTGGCACTGGTGGACGTGATCCGCGCACTGCATCCGCACAAGCTGGGCGCCGGCGCGACGCTGGCGGCCGACGAGGCCAGGCTCTATGGCAGGATCGCGTACCCGCGCTGGACGCCCGGCACGCGCATCGACGTGCCGCTCCAGCTCTATCGCGGCGGGGTGAACCCGTCCTGGGTGGACTATAACGGGCACATGTCCGAGGGCTCCTATCTCTGGGCCTTCGGCGACGCCTCGGATGCGCTGTTCCGATTCATCGGCATCGACGAGGCCTACCGGGCCCGAGGCAACAGCTTCTACACGGTCGAGAGCCACATCAATTATTTCAGGGAAGTCGGTGCCGGCGACCGGCTGCGCTACACGACCCGGATCCTCGACCTCGATGAGAAGCGCCTGCACCTCTTCCACGAGATGTTCCACGATGTGACCGGCGAGCGGATCGCCGTCACCGAGCAGATGCTCATGCATGTCGACACGGGCGCGCAGCGTTCGGCGCCGATCCGGCCGGACGTGATGGCGGCGCTGGCCGCGATCTTCGCCGTCCATCGCGAGGCACCGCGGCCCGACCATGCCGGGCGGACCATCGGCATCCGGCGCAAGGGCTGAAACCCATGGATTTCGGGCTTTCCGGCGAGCAGGAAATGCTGGTCGAGACCACACGCGCCTTCGTGGAGAAGGAGCTCTATCCCTTCGAGGCGGAGGTCGAACGGTCTCGGGCGGTGCGCCCGGAGCTGGTCCGGCAGGTCATCGCCCGGGCACTGGAGGCCGGGCTCTATGCCGCGAACATGCCGGAGGAGCTGGGCGGCGGTGGGCTGAATACCGTGTCCATGTGCCTGGTCGACCGCGAGCTCGGCCGCGCCGCCTATGCGCTGCACTATCTGGTGGCCAGGCCCTCCAACATCCTTCAGGCCTGCACGGGGGCACAGCGCGAGCTTTATCTGTTCCCGGCGATCCGTGGCGAGAAGATCGACTGCCTGGCGATGACCGAGCCCGATGCCGGCTCGGACGTGCGCTCGATGAAGTGCACCGCGCGCCAGGACGGCACGGACTGGGTGATCGATGGCGAGAAGCATTTCATCAGCCATGCCGATCTCGCCGACTTCGTGATCCTGTTCGCGGCTTCGGGCGAGGAGGGCACGCCGCGCGGGCGCAAGAAGCGGATCACCTCGTTCCTGGTCGACAAGGGCACACCCGGCTTCGAGGTCCTGCCCGGCTATGTCTCGGTCAGCCATCGCGGCTATCACAATTGCCGGCTGCGCTTCGAGAACTGCCGGCTGCCGGCCGACCAGGTGCTGGGCCAGCCGCACAAGGGCTTCGAGGTCGCCAATGACTGGCTGGGCGCCACCCGGCTGCAGGTGGCGGCGACCTGCCTCGGGCGCTCGCATCGGGCGCTGGAGCTGGCAACGGACTGGGCAGCGCAGCGCCGCCAGTTCGGCCAGCAGATCGGCAAGTTCCAGGGAGTGAGCTTCAAGCTGGCCGACATGAAGCTCCTGCTGCAGCAGGCCGAGCTGCTGACCCTGTGGGCGGCCTGGCGCCACGACCAGCGGATGATGCGCGACGAGGATGCGGCGATGGCCAAGCTCGCCGCCAGCGAAGCGCTCGGCCGGATCGCCGACGAGGCCCTGCAGATCTTCGGCGGCATGGGACTGATGGAGGACCTGCCGCTGGAGCGGATCTGGCGGGACGCAAGGGTGGAGCGGATCTGGGAGGGTACTTCCGAGATCCAGCGGCACATCATCAGCCGCGCCATGCTCCGGCCGCTCGGCGCATGAGGCCGCTGGGCCGGCTCCTGGCGCCGCGCCGGGTCGCGGTGATCGCCGGCCGCTATGCCGGCCCGGCGATCGCCCAGCTCCGCCGGATCGGCTTTGCCGGCACGATCCATCCCGTCTCCCCGAGCCGTGCCGAGATCGCCGGCATCGCCGCCGTGCCGTCGGTGGCAGCCCTGCCGGACGGGATTGATGCCGCGTTCCTGGCAGTGCCGGCACCGGCCTGCCCGGCGATCGTGGCAGAGCTGCGGGCCAAGGACTGTGGCGGGGCGGTCTGCTTCAGCTCGGAATTCGCCGAGACCGGGGCCGCGGCATTGCAGCAGGCCCTGGTGGCCGCAGCCAGCGACATGCCGCTGCTGGGCCCGAACTGCCACGGCATCCTGAACGGACTGGACCGGGTGGCACTTTGGCCGGACGAGCATGGGGTGCAGCCGATTGAGCGGGGTGTCGCGATCCTCAGCCAGAGCGGCAACATTGCGATTAACCTCACCATGCAGCAGCGCTCCGTGCCGATCGCGCTGGTGGCGAGCCTGGGCAACCAGGCCCAGCTCGGTGCAGCTCCGCTCCTGGCGCATCTCGCCCGGGACGAGCGGATCACCGCGATCGGGCTGCATCTGGAAGGCCTGGACGATCCACCGGCCTTCGCTGCCGCCGCAGGCGCGGCCCATGCGGCCGGCAAGCCGATCGTGGTGCTCAAGACCGGCCGCTCGGCGGCAGGCGCCCGGGCGGCCGTGACCCATACCAGCACGCTGGCTGGCTCGGCACGCGTCTATGACGCCTATTTCGAGCGGCTGGGTATCGCCCAGGTGTCGAGCGTCGCGACCTTGCTGGAGGCGCTGAAGCTACTCCACGTGCATGGCCGGCGGCCCGGGCGGCGGATCTGCTCGGCATCCTGCAGCGGCGGCGAGGCCGGGCTGGTGGCCGATCAGGCGGAGCGGCTCGGCCTGGAGCTGCCGCCGCTGGCCCCCGCCCATGCGCAGGCGGTGGCGGCTGCCCTGGACGGGCGGGTCCGGCCCGACAATCCCCTGGATTACCAGACGTTCATCTGGGGCCAGGGAGACCGTCTGGAAGCGGCCTTTCTCGCCTTGCTGGCGAACGGCTTCGATACCTCGCTGCTGATCGTCGACTACCCCACTCAGGAGGGCTGCGACCCGTCCTCCTGGAACATTGCCGTCGATGCGTGGTCGCGGGCGGCAAGAAGGACCGGCCAAGCGGCTGCGGTCGTCGCGACCCTGCCGGAATGCCTGCCCAGGGACCGGCGTTCCCTGCTCCTGCAGGAGGGGATCGCACCGCTCCAGGGAATCGCGGAGGCGCTGGAGGCGGTGGCGGCAGCGTCCATCTCCCCGCCATGCGGCCCGTCGCTTCATGCCATGCCCGACCTGGCGCCGGGCCAGCCGGTGCTGCTGGGCGAGGTCCAGGCGAAGGCGATGCTGGCGCGCTACGGCCTGCCAGTGCCACTGTCGCGCTTGGTGACGCGCGCGGACTGTGCCACGGCCGCGGACGAGCTTGGCTACCCGGTGGTGGTCAAGACCGCCAGCCCCACCGTCACGCACAAGTCGGAGCTGGGCGGGGTGGCGCTGGGCCTCGTCGATGCCACCCAGGTCCAGGACGCGGTCCGCTCGATGGCGGCACTCGGGCCGGACTTCCTGGTGGAGCGGATGGTGACCGACGTGGTCGCCGAGGTGATCGTGGGGATCGTCCGCGAGCCGGGCTTCGGGCCGGTCCTGGTGCTGGGTGCGGGCGGCGTGCTGGCCGAGCTGCTGGACGACAGCCGCATCCTCCTGCTGCCGGTCGACCGGGCGATGGTGGAGGCGGCACTGGACCGGCTGCGCATCGGCCGGCTGCTCGCAGGCTATCGCGCCGCTGCGCCAGGCGACCGGCAGGCACTGGTGGCCGCGATCCTGACCCTGGCGGAGTTCGCCCAGGCCGAGGCCCACCGGCTGGTGGAACTGGACGTGAACCCGATCCTGGTCCGGCCGGAAGGGCAGGGCGTGGTGGTGGCGGATGCGCTGGTGAGGATGATGGGTTGAGGATGGTGGAGCCATGAGCGGACCGCTGGTCGTCACGGCCGAAGGGCCGGTCCTGACGGTGGTCATTGACCGGCCGAAGGCGAATGCGATCGATGCCGCGACCAGCCGGCTGCTGGGCGAGACCTTCGCCCGGTTCCGCGATGATCCGGCCCTGCGCGTCGCGATCCTGACGGGCGCCGGCGAGCGGTTCTTCTCGGCGGGCTGGGACCTGGCCGCGGCTGCGGCCGGCGAGGCTCCCGACAGCGACTACGGGGTGGGCGGCTTTGGCGGGATTGCCCGGCTGCCCGGCCTGAACAAGCCGGTCATCGGTGCGGTCAACGGCATGGCGGTGGGGGGCGGCTTCGAGCTGGCGCTGTGCTGCGATCTGGTGGTGGCGGCAGCGCATGCCCGGTTCTGGCTGCCGGAGACCAGGATAGGGGTGATCGCGGACGCCGCGACTCTGCGCCTGCCAAGGCGCCTGCCGCGGGCGCGCGCGATCGAGCTGCTGCTGACCGGGCGGCAGCTGGCCGCCGCGGAGGCGGAGGCCTGGGGGCTGGTGAACCGGGTGGTGGAGCCGGGCGATCTGCTGGCCGAGGCGATGATCATGGCCCGCAGCATCATCGAAGGCGCACCGTTGGCGGTGGCGGCGGTGCTGGAGGTCGCCCGCACCACGGAAGCGCTGGAGCTGGCCGATGCCTATGCGCTGCTGGAGGACCGGAGTCTCCCGAACTACCGGGCCATGCTCGGTTCGGAGGACGCGATCGAGGGTCCGACCGCCTTCGCGGAGAAGCGCCTGCCCGTCTGGCGAGGGCGCTAGCGCCCCAAACGACCAAGGCCCCCGCCGGGTGGGCGGGGGCCTCATGTTCGGCTAGCGGCGGCTCATGCCTTGCAGCCGCTGAACTTGGCGGTGCCGTTGGCCTTGGCGAACTCCTTGGTGACCTGCCACCAGGGC
>NZ_WUJP01000951.1 GCF_009806515.1 Geminicoccus flavidas
CGCGATCAGCACCTTCTTGGCCAGGCCCAGCACGAAATAGGCGATCCCGGTGTTGACCGACTGGATGTCCTCCGGCCCGTCTCCCGGTCCTGGGAGATGTTCGTCTGCCGGACGAAACCGGCCGGAGTGCTACCCGGACAGTATCATGAAATAGTCGGATTCCGGCCGATATTTCGCTGTGAGAAGTCTGTCGTTGTCATGTATCCTAACGGGAAACGCCAATAATTCGGCATTGAGACTAGGGAGTATACGAAATATAAAATAAGCTATGCAACCGGTGTCCGGTGATGCTGTATGATTTGAGTGACGTTGTGCAATAACATGTCGTGCGATTAACCAAAATACAAAATGAGGAACGCCGCCGGGCAGACCGTCGGCGGCCATCCTGCAACTCGGGATGGATCGGGTGGGACGGCCGCCTACTTCATGCGACGGACGATCTCCGCCCACAGCACTAGGTCCTGGCGGAAGTCCGCGAGGTCGGTCTTCGGCCGGCTGCCATCCTGGACGTGGCGATGGAACTGCTTGAGCTCGGCGGCAAAGGCATCGCTGTAATAGGGGCCGAGGATGCGCTGCTTCACCCCGTCCTCGCCCCGCTCGGCGATTTCCAGCCGCGTCGGCAGGCTGCGGATATAGGGGGTGTCGTAGATGATCCGCACCCGCTTGGTGTCCGAGCGCACCTCGATCATCGCGTCGAACAGGCCGATCTTGTCGATCACGGCCTGGTACTGGCAGAGATAATGGCCGTAGTCGAACATGATGGACGAGTTGAACCCGCCATTGGTGCGGTGCGCCGCGATCACCCGCAGAGGCTCGCCGATCAGCTCGCGCATCGCCGAGAGGTGGTGGCAGCTCATCGAGGTCAGGATCGCATAGGCCTGCACCAGGTCCGCCGGGGCATCCGCGCCCACCACCTCCCGATAGAGCGCCTCGCGGGCCGCAACGCCTACCCGACGCAGCTCCGGTGCCACGTCGTCGGGGTAGAGGATCTGCTGGCTGTGCCGCATGAACTCGGTGCCGAGCGAGATCAGGTCATGGATGCGGGCATGGGTGATCTCGTGGGCGGGCGGCAGTTCCGCCTTAGCCGCCAGATAGGCCGGCGCATAGCGGCGCATATAGGCGACGAACAGGACCTTGCCGTAGCCCTCCAGCAGCGGCAGCAGCTCGTCCA
>NZ_WUJP01000952.1 GCF_009806515.1 Geminicoccus flavidas
GTTCAGGCAGGCCGGCTTTTCCAGGAGGATGTGCTTGTCCGCCTGGATCGCCAGGCGGACATAGCGGCTGTGGGTCTCGTCCGGGGACAGGATGAACACCGCATCGATCGCCGGATCGGCGATCAGGGCTTCCGCGCTTGGGAACACCCGCAGGTCGGCATGGCGCGAGCGGACGAGCGCGGTGACGCTCGGCGACACATCGTAGATACCCGCGATCCGGAAGCGGTCATGGAGGTTGGCCAGGGTGGGCAGGTGGATGGCCTGGGCGACTTCGCCCAGGCCGATCAGGCCGACGCGCAGGATGGTCAAGCGGGAACTCCCGGTTCTATTGGCTCGACTGTTCAGGCGGCCTTGCCGGCAGCGCCGGTGATCAGCGCCACCAGCTCGTTGCCGTTGGTCTCGGCGGTCCGGCGCGTGCCGACCACTCGACCGGCGCGCATCGCCCACACCTGGTCCGACAGGCGCATCACCTGGTCGAAATTGTGGCTGATCAGGATCACGCTCACCCGCTCTTCGCGCAGCCGGCGGACGAGTGCTTCAACATTGGCGGTCTCCTGGACGCCCAGTGCCGCGGTGGGCTCGTCCATGATCACCAGGGCCGCACCGGCGCCGACCGCGCGGCAGATCGAGATCGCCTGGCGCTGCCCGCCTGACAGGCGGCGGACCCGCTGCTCGACCGAGGGGACGTTGATGGACAGGCGGGACAGGAGTTCTCTCGCCTGATGCTTCATCGCCCGGCGGTCCAGGAAACGGAACGGGCCGATCCGGCGGACGATCTCGCGGTTGAGGAACAGGTTCTGTGCCACGGTCAGCTCGTCGACCAGGGCCAGGTTCTGGTGGACGGTCTCAATACCGGCACGCCGTGCGTCGTCCGGCCCGGCGAAGCGGGCGGGCCGGCCATCGAAGGTGATCTCGCCCGCATCGGGTTGGTGGACCCCCACCAGGCAGCGGATGAGGGTCGACTTGCCGGCCCCGTTGTCGCCGACGATCGCGGTGACCTCGCCGCGCTTGGCCGAGAACGCCACGTCCTTCAGCGCATGGATGCCGCCGAAATGCTTGTGGATCCCGCGGCAGGCCAGGATCGTACCCGGATCGCTCATCGCTGGTAGCGCATGATCAGAGCCGCCAGCACCACGATGATGCCGACCGCCAGCGGCTGGTAGAAGGCCGAGACGCCCAGCAGGGTCAGGCCGTTCACGAGCGTGGTGAGCAGGAGTGCCCCGAACACCGGGCCCAGGATGGTGCCGCGCCCGCCGAACAGGCTGACCCCGCCCAGCACCACCGCGGCAACCGAGTTCAGGAGCAGGGTGGTGTTCACCGTAGGCTCGGCGGAGCCGATCCGTGCGACCAGCAGGATCGCGGCAAGGCCGGCACAGCTGCCGGAGATGGTGTAGGCGGCGATCTTCACCCGGTCGGTATGGATGCCCAGCGAACGGGCGCTCTCGGCATGGCCGCCGGTCGCCAGCAGGTGGACGCCGAACCGGGTGTGGAACAGGAGGACATGGCCGATCACCGCCACGGCCAGCGCCACCAGCACGGGGTAGCCCAGAATGCCGATCCGGCCGCTGGCGAGCTTGAGCAGGAACAGGCTCGACACCATGACCGGCTCGCCGCTGGACAGGATCAGGCCGACACCAGTGACCGCCGACAGGCTGCCAAGCGTCACCACGAAGTCGGGGATCTTGCCGCGGGTGATCACCATGCCGTTCACCAGGCCGACCAGCGCACCTACGCCCACCGCCAGCAGGCAAGCCACGGCCGTGCCATAGCTGCCGGCATAGGCCCAGCCCAGCAGCACTGCGGCGAGCGTGGTGGTCGCGGCCATGGACAGGTCGATGCCGGCCGTGGCGATCACGAAGGTCTGCCCGACCGCGACGATCACCAGGATCGCCGAGGCCAGCAGCACGGCCTGGAGGTTGCTCCAGGTGAAGAAGGCGGGTGCGGTCAGCGCGAAGATCACGACCAGGCCCGCCAGCCCGACCACGGCCGCCCAGTCTGCCCAGAACGATGCATCCAGCCAGGCCGGCCGCTCCCGGTGGCGAAGGCCGCCGGGAGCGCCATCCTCGGTGGCGGGGCCTGCAGCGCTCATTGCTGCAGCATGTCCCGGAACGGGTCTGGGTAGTCCTCGGCCGGGCGCGGGAAGTTCTTCAGCGCGGTCTCGGCATTGTCCTTGGTGATGAGCTGGACCGGCGCGTTGACGTTGTCCGGCAGGTCGTTGCCGGCAGCGGCGGCCAGGCACGCCTCCAGCCCCATGGCACCAATCACATAAGGATATTGCGACACGGTCGCGGTGAGCTGGCCATCGGCCACCGACTGCAACGCATCGGTGATCCCGTCCAGGCCGATCACCTTGGCGGACGAGCCGGCGCTCATCACCGCGCGCTGGGCGCCCAGCGCCATGATGTCGTTGGCGGCGAAGAAGCCGGCGAGGTCGGGATGGGCGCGCAGGATCGTGTCGGCGGCAGTGAGTGCTTTCTCGCGGTCCCAATCGGCACTGACCATCTGCACGACCTCGAGCTTGCCCCCGATCGCCTCCTCGAAGCCCTTGATCCGGGCATTGCTGCCGACGTCGCCCACCACGCCGGCGATCAGCGCGACCTTGCCGCCATCCGGCAGGAGGCGGAGCATCTCCTCCCCCGCCATCCGCCCGGCCTCGACATTGTCGGTGCCGATGTAGGTGTCGATGTCAATGCCTGCCGCCTCGGCCTGGGCAGGATCGACCACGCTGTCGATGTTGACGATCGGCGCGTTCTTCTGCGCCACCGGCACCAGGGCCTGGACGAGGTTGCTGACGCTGATCGGGTTGACCAGATAGCAGCCGTAATCCTGCATTGCGACCGCGGACAGCCGGTCCGCCTGGCCGGTGGAATCACCCATGCCGGCTGCCGCCTGCACGTTGACCTCGGCGCCCAGCTCCTTCGCCCGGTCGTCGATGCCCTGGCGCATGTACTGGAAGAACGGGTTGTCGAGGCCCTTGATGACCGCCGCGACCTTCTTGCTGCTGTCGGCGGCGGTGGCCGGTGCGGCGAGCATACCGGTGAGCAGCGCCGTGCCCATGGCCAACGCGTGGACGGACTTGATCATCCGTGCGTCTCCCTGACGGCAGCTTCTTCTTGGTGATGCGTACCTGGCTGCCGGGACGGCAGGATCACCGTCGACCGGCACCTATGTCAACCACGGGCGGGATAGTTTTCCGGCCGATGGCCGAGCCACCAATTGATTTCATGAACGGCCGGATGTCGTTCATGAAAAACCACCTTCGAGTAAATCAAACCCCGAACTTCTGCAGTGCCAGGCGGTTCGTCTTGATTGCTGCGGCCGGATCCTGCCCGGCCTCTGCCGATTCTTCTTCCACCACCAGCCAGCCATTGCAGGCGGGCGCCCGGCGGGCCAGCTCGATCACCGCCGCGATGTCGCAGGCACCGGCCCCCAGCATCCGCCAAGTCCCGTCCCGGTCGACGTCCTTCAGATGGACGTAGCGGATGCGGCCCAGATGGCGCTCCAGCGTGTCGGCGACATCCTGGCCGCCCCGGATGATGTGGCCGGTGTCGGGCACCCAGCCGACCAGGGCGGGGTCGGTCAGCGCCATGATCCGGTCGTAGTCGGCGCGGTCGAACAGGAGCGTGTCGTGGTGCGAGCTGGGGTGGAAGGCGACCGGTACGCCCCGGGCAGCGCCACGCCGGCCGGCCTCGTTGT
>NZ_WUJP01000953.1 GCF_009806515.1 Geminicoccus flavidas
AGATGCGCGCCGCGGTGCGGAACTTGGCGTCGCGCTCTCCGCCGGACGTGACCGTGGCGCTGCCGAGCGACAGGTGGGCGCCCGGGAACTGCGCGGTGAACGCCAGTGCCCGGTCGATCATGGCGAGGTCGGTCTCGACCTGGGCGTCCTCGGTGAAGCCGCTCGGGCTGCCGCAGGCGAAGGCCACCAGGGTGAGGCCATGAGTGCCGAGTGCTGCCCGAAACGCTTCGGGCCGGTCGGCATAGCGGCCGATCATGGTGTCGGTGATCTCGATCCCGGCATAGCCGGCACGGGCGATCGCCCGCAGCAGATCGTCCGCATCGCCCTGCCAGCCTTCGCCCAGCATCTCCCAGGTGAAGGTCTGGCAGCCGGCCTGCAAGCCCGGCCCGGCACTGTCCATGAGACGCTCCCCGCTCGCTTTGCGCGCGGGATCAGGGGGCTACCGGACGCGCCTGTCAATGACCGCCGTTCAGGCCGCCGGCGCGTACTTCACGGCACAGCCATAGGGCCGGGTCACCGACGGCTCGACCGGCCGGCCCTCGACCGCGGCCAAGAGCGCGTTGCGCAGATAGGGCTCGGCCCGCTCGATGTCGGCCGGCCGGGTGGAGCGGATCGAATCGATCCCGCCCATGTAGAGCAGCGTGCCGTCCCGGCCGATCACGAACATCTCGGGCGTGGTGGTCGCCTGGTAGGCGCGCGCCGCTCGACTCATGGGGTCGAGCAGGACCGCTTCCGGCCGCGCCCCGCGCGAGACCGTCAGCTCCTTTGCTTCCGCTCCCGTGACATGGCCCTGCTCGCCCTCGGGAGACGAGGCAATCGACAGCCAGACCACGCCCTTGTCGGCCGCCAGCGCCTGGAGCGACTGCATGTTGCCGCTGCCATAGTGCTTACGGACATAGGGGCACTCGTGGTTGGTCCATTCCAGCACCAGGAGCTTGCCGCGATAGTCCTGGAGCCGGTGCATCGCGCCGTCCTGGTCGGGCAGCAGGAAATCCGGTGCCGGCTGGCCGACCGCGGGTCCTGCCATGGCCAGGCGCGGCAGGAGGGGCAGCGCGGTGGCGGCGAACAGGGCGGCGCGGCGGGTGATCGGCAGGATCATGGCAGTGGCTCCTGGCGCGGATGGGTGGGATCGTCAGCTCTGGCTGGGTGCTGGCATCTGTCCGGCTGTGCGTGCCACGGGCTCCAGCGCCTGCAGCACGATCGATTCGGTGAGGATCTGTGGCAGGACCACGGGGTCGCCGCTGCCGGCAGGATAGAGCAGGTAGAGTGGCACGCCTTCCCGGCCATGTCGCTGGAGCAGCGCGCCGATCGCCGGATCGCCGTTGGTCCAGTCGCCCACCAGGGTCGCCACACCAGCCGCGGCGAACGCCTCCTGGGTCGCCGTCGTGTCGAGCGCCACCCGCTCGTTGACCTTGCAGGTGATGCACCAGGCAGCGGTCAGGTTGACGAACACCGGCCGACCCTGGGCGCGCAGCTCCGCCACCCTGGCTTCGCTCCAGGGCTCGGCTGCCGCTGCGTCCGCCATAGTCGCTTGAGGCGTCTCCGCTGCCTGGAGCTGGGGCAGGACCGCGAGGGCGGCCAACATGGCCAGTGCCGCAGCACCGCGGCCGGCCCAGGCGCCGCGCCGGCCGGCAGATTGCGCGATGCCCAGCACCCAGGCGGCGAAAGCGACCAGGAGGGCGCCGGCCAGCGCCACCAGCAGCCCGTCGGCACCGGTCTGCACGGTCAGGACCCAGAGCAGCCAGCCGGCAGCACCGTACATCGGGAAGGCCAGCGCCTGCTTGAGCCGCTCCATCCACAAGCCGGGCCGCGGCAGGAGCCGGGCCAGGCGGGGCAGGAAGGCCAGGAGCGCATAGGGTGCGCCCATGCCCAGGCCCAGCGCGGCGAACACGGCAAGCGTCGCGGCCGGCGGCATGGCGAAGGCGGCCCCGGTCGCGGCGGCCATGAACGGGGCGGTGCAGGGGGTCGCGACCAGCACGGCCAGCACGCCGGTAAAGAAGCTGCCGGCATGGCCGCCTTTCGCCGCGAGGCCGCTGCCCGCACTGACCGGGCCACCCAGCGCATAGACGCCCGACAGGTTCAGTCCGACCGCCAGCATCAGCCAGGCCATCGCCGCCACAAACAGAGGCGAGGTGAACTGGAAGCCCCAGCCGGCCGCCATACCAGCACCCTTGAGCAGCAGCAGCAGGCCAGCCAGCGCCAAGAAGGACAGGAGCACGCCCGTCACGTAGGACAGGGCATGGAGGCGGATCGTGCGATCCGCTCTTCCGGCCAGCGCCGCGATCCCGACGGCCTTCATGGCGAGGATCGGGAACACACAGGGCATCAGGTTGAGCAGCAGGCCACCGAGGGCCGCGAACAGCGCCGCCTGCCAGAGCGGCAGGCCGGCACCACCGGTGGAACTGGCGGCGGGCGGCACCGGGCCCAGTGGCGCATCCAGGGCATAGGCACTGCGGCTGCCGGCGGCATCGGTGACGGCGATCACGCCGGACAGGCGCTCCGGCAGCTCGCCCTTGGCGCGGACCAAGCCCAGGCTGAGCTCGCCCTGGCCCACCCGCAGCTCCTGAGGGGCGGCGTTCTCGATCACGCCCCACTCGGCCGGAAAGAAGAAGGCGCTCGCCACCGCATCCGGGGAAAGCAGATCACCCGACAGGCGCAGCACGCCCCGGTCGCCTTCGAACCCGGCCTCGGCCTGCCACAGCGAGGGGCGCGGCAGGCTAGCTTCGGCCGCGGCGAACAGCGGTGCGGTTGCGGCATCACTCCGGGCAGTCGGCTCCACCGGCAGCGCCAGGGTGAAGCTGGTTTCCTCGGGGATGCAGATGTCCTTGCAGACCAGCCAGAACGCGTCCGTCCTGACCGTGAAGCTCTGGCCCGGCTGGAGGTCGGCCGGCGGCGTCACCGTGACCGGGAAGACCACCTCGTTCTCGTAGCCGAAATTGACCAGGGGCCCGTACTCGATCCGCTCGGGCGCCGGGAACTGCAGTTCGCCGGCGGAGGCACCCGCGGGCAGGTCGAAGGTGAGCGAGGGCGGCTCGCCGGCATCGCCAGGGTTGGACCAGTAGGTGTGCCAGCCAGGGCTGATCTGCTGGCGCAGCCCCAGGCGGAACGGCTCGCCGGGTGCGATCGCCGCTGCCTCGCTGACCAGAGTGACGCTGGTCTGGGGAGAGGTGAAGGGCGCGCTTTCGAGGGCATACGCCGGCCCCGCCGCGAGCAGGGCCAGACCCAGCGCCGCACCAGCACCCCTGCGGAAGCGCTTGCCGATCATGCGCGGATGCTCATGCCAGTGATCATGGCCATTCATTAGCATGGACCGGCGGCGTCGGAACACACGGGACAAGAACTCCTGGCAGGATCAGCCGCAGCTGACATACGCACGGCCGCCGGGATGCCCAGGGGAAACGCGGCGGAAACGGCCGGACCGCGACGAAGGGTCAGTCCGATTTGGCCGGGAGCATCTGCAGGTGCTGGATGACTTCCCGGCTGAAGGTCTCCAGCCAGGTGCGTCGGTCCGCCTCGTCGGCTGAGCCATTCATGACCACCTGCTCGCAATAGGCCACGATCAGGGCGTTGGCGATGTCGGCCGGTACCGCCTTCGGGTCTTTAGCCTTGAGCGCGGTCACGAAGCCGTCACGCGCCTCGGCCGTCACCGGCAGCGCCGGCGTGCCGAGCACCTGCCGGGCCTCCGCGATCAGCGAAGCCGGAACCAGCTTGCCGTCGTCGGCCGGGCAGGCGACCGGCCGGGCAGCATCGTCGGGTTCGCGGGCGACCAGGCTGTGGCCGACGGGCAGGGCCAGGGTCAGGTCGATGGCGGGAAAGGGGACGGCGGCGGTCTGCGGGGAAAGGTCGGCGGCCGCCTGCATGGCAAAGCGCTCGAGCGCCGCCTTCTTGAGGTAGGCAGGCTCGTCCGCCTGCGCGACGGTCGGGCAGTAGGCGGCGAGCAGCGCGTCGATGCTGGACGCGGCCCCGGCGTCGGACGCCTGATTCTGATAGGCGGCGATCAGTTCGGGGACATTGCGGTTGCCGCCCTGGATCATCGCGGCGATAGCGGCCACCGCATCGGCGTCCGGACCCGGCGCACCCGGAGCGCCACCGACCTGCGGGCACTGGAAGTCCGCAGCGGCACTGGTGCCATAGTCGGGGACTGCGCTGGCACTGCGCCACAGGCCAACCATGCTGGCAGTCGCATTGGCCGGAGCCTGATTGTTCCAGCTGGTGCGCACATAGTTGGCGAGTTCGGCGACCTGCTGGTCGGAGAGCCGGCCTGCGAAGGACGGCATCGCACCATATCTGCCGCCGGGCGGCAGGCCGTCGAGCACCGCCTTCAGCACGTTGTAGGGCTCCGCCGCGGTCACCGCCGGATTGCCCTGCAGCGGCGGCACCGAGTTCGCCAAGCCGGTGCCATGTGGCTGGTGGCAGCCGGCACACTGGTCGACATAGAGCTGCGACGCCCGATGATAGACGTCTGCCGGCAGCGGCGAGAGCTTCTGTGGCGCCGGCAGATCCGGGGGCGGTGGGCTGTCCAGCAGATAGGTGATCATGGCGTCGAGGTCGGCGTCGGTGAGATACGCCAGGCTGTGCTGGACGACGTCCGCCATCGGGCCGAACACACTGGTCCGGTCCGGCGCCGAGCCGGTCTTCAGGAAGCTCTTCAGGTCCGCGCGCTGCCAGGTCTTCGCCAGCGCCGCCGAAGTGATGGCCGGCGCGTAGAAGCCGTCGATCTCGGCGCCGACGAACTGCGCCTTGCCCTTGATCGCGCCCATGACGTTGCGCGGGCTGTGGCAGTCCGAGCAGTGGCCGAGCGCCTCCACCAGATAGGCGCCGCGATTCCAGGCATCGCTCTTGCCCGGGGTCGGCCGGAAGGTCTGCGGCGCGAAGAACAGCTCGCGCCAGGCGAGCATCCCTAAGCGAATGTTGAAGGGAAATACCAGCTGGTTGTCAGGGTTCGCGGCCGGCACGGCCGGGATCCGCCGGACATAGGCCCAGAGCGCGCGCAAGTCGTCCTCGGTGATCCCAGTATAAGCGTCGAACGGCATGGCCGGGTAGAGGAAGGCGCCGTCCGCGCGGACGCCGTCGTGCAGGGCTCCCTTGAACTGCTCATAGGTCCAGCCACCGATCCCGGTCTCCCGGTCGGAGGTGATGTTGACCGAGAACAGGGTGCCGAACGGCGTGCTCAGGCCCAGGCCGCCGGCATAGGGCTTGCCGCCCGGGCTGGTGTGGCAGGGCATGCAGTCGGCGGCGCGCGCCAGATACTCGCCCCTGGCGGTCAGCGCCGAATCGTCCTCCTGACCGTGGGCAGGCAGGCCGATCGGCATCAGCATGGTGGCTGCCGCGAGCAGCCAGCGCCGGACGAGCATGGGCGCATCCCCTGGATCGGCAGGCAGCATGCCCACCGTCGTTCCTGTATTTATGATGTATGCCAGGGCCGGTGGGGTGCGGAAACTGGTAATGCCGGCGGCATTTCAGCCAGTGCAGCTTTGCTCCTGGCAAGAACGATCATGCCGGCGGGCGCTGCTGCGGAAGGATTGGCCGGGAAAGGTGCCGGCGCCAGAATGAACCTTGAAAAGTCAGACGTTTGGCCGGAGAACCCGGGACAGGGGGAACGGGCATGCGCCATGAGTGCAGCCCGCAGGGGAGGCCAGGATGCTGTTGCCAGCCGGCGTGCGGATCGACGGAGATTCCGGATCGGTCACGCCATCCACCGGCAGCTATGCCAAGAGGCTCGGCGATCTCGCCGGTCTGTACCGGGACAAGGCGGCCTTCGAGGCGCTGGTGGCGAATGGCGATCCGCTGGCCTACGAGGTGATCGACTATCGCTGGAAGGACAGCGACCTGGCGTTTGGCACCACGGTCATGGCGCCCGGCAAGGTCGGCGACGAGTATTTCATGACGCGCGGCCATTTCCATGAGCGGCGCGAATGCGGCGAGACCTACTACACCCAGTCGGGCGAGGGGATCCTCCTGCTGCAGTCGCGCGACGGCGAGACCCGCACTGTGGAGATGAAGCCCGGGATCTGCGCGTTCATCCCGCCGGACTGGGCGCACCGCTCGATCAACACCGGCACGAACAAGCTCGTGTTCGTCTGGCACTGCGCCACGGATGCCGGCCACGAGTATGGCGAGATCCTGGAAAAGGGCATGCGCAAGCTGGTGGTCGAGCGGGACGGCCGGCCGGAGGTGATCGACAACCCGAACTTCATGCGCTGAGCGCGGCCGGAGGTGGGCCGCTCAAGGATCGATCGCAAGCAATAGGCAAGACCGGGGAGGGTCAAGATGAAGATTCGCAGTTGGTTGGCGGGCCTGGCGATGGCCGGCGTGGCGGCGGGTGCCATGCCGGCACTGGCCGCCGAGTTCGACGGGGTAACCGTCAACATCTTGACGCAGACGGGCCCTTCGATCTCGGGCCCAATGCAGGCGCGGGCCCCTGAGTTCGAGAAGCAGACCGGCGCCAAGATCAACGTCATCACCGTGCCCTTCTCGGACATTTACCAGAAGCTGCTGACCGACTGGTCGACCGGCACCAACTCGATCGACGCAGCGGTATTCGCGCCGCAATGGATGGTCGACTATGCCGCGTCCGGGTTCCTCGAGGACCTGACCCCGCGCATGGAAGGCGACGAGTCGCTGGAGCAGGACGACATCGCGCCGTTCTTCCGCGAGTTCTCGCAAAAATATGCCGGCAAGACGTACATGATGACGTTCGACGGCGACTTCCACATGATCTTCTATCGAACGGACGTCCTGGAGGAGCTCGGCAAGCAGCCGCCCAAGACCTGGGAAGACTATCTGGACATCGCCCAAGCCGCGCATGGCAAGGACATGAACGGCGACGGCCAGCCCGATTTTGGCTCTTGCATCGGCAAGAAGCGCAACGCCCAGGGCTACTGGTTCCTGACCTCGGTGGCCGGCGGCTACATCCAGGCCAAGGGGACCAGCGAGGGCGTGTTCTTCAACACGGAGGACATGACGCCGCTGATCGACAATGCAGGGTTCCGGAAGGCGCTGGAGGTCTACAAGAAGACGTCCGAGTACGGCCCGCCGGACGAGCTGAACCTGGACGTCGCCGACACCCGTGTGATGTTCGTGGCCGGGCGCTGTGCCCTGTCGATGGACTGGGGTGACATCGGCTCCATGTCGGTCGACCCGTCCATGAGCAAGGTCACGGGCAAGGTCGGCGCCACCATCCTGCCAGGCTCCAAGGAGGTGATCGACCGTACGACCGGTGAGTTCGTGGCCTGCGACGCCAACACCTGCCCCCATGCGATCGACGGGCTGAACCATGCGCCATTCGCCGCATTCGGCGGCTGGGGCGGCGGCATCAACGCCAATGCCGATCCCAAGGTGAAGGACGCGGCCTACGCCTTCTTCTCCTACCTGTCGCAGCCGGCCCAGTCGAACCAGGACGTCACCAAGGGCGAGACCGGCTTCAATCCCTACCGCCTGTCCCAGCTCGAGGACGTGGCGACCTGGGAGAAGATGGGCATGGGCAAGGAGAACGCCGAGAGCTATCTGGGCGCGATCAAGACCAGCCTGAACAGCCCGAACATGATCCTGGACCTGCGCATTCCGCAGAACCAGCGCTACCAGCAGGTGGTGCTCGACACCGCGGTCGCCCGCTATCTGGCCGGCGAGCTGGATGTCGACGCCACGGTCGAGACGGTCGTCGAGGGCTGGAACGAGATCAACGAGGAACTCGGAGTCGAGGAGCAGCTGGCAGCCTACAAGGCGACCATCGGCGCCGAGTGACGGCTTGAAGGCGGGGCGCCTGCCCAAAGCAGGCGCCCCGTCTGTTTCTTGAAGGGGCAGGACCGACATGGCCGTGACGTCCGCAGCGCACGTGACCGCCGCACCGCCGGAGCGGGAAAGCCTGCACGACTGGCTCGACCGCCAGGCCGGCCGGCTGTTCATCCTGCCGGCCGTGATCCTGATCCTGGGCTTCTCGATCTTCCCGCTGATCGCCTCGGCCTATCTGGCGCTCTCGCGCTTCAAGCTGGCGCCCGGCGGCTACACGCTGACCTTCATCGGCTGGTTCAATTTCAAGAAGATGCTAACCGGCTCGCAGCAGTTCCACCTGCTGGGCACGTTCGGCGCCATCACGTTGGTGGGCTGGGTGACCATCCTGGGGACGGTGGCGCTGGTCGTCTGGGGCATGCTCCGCTACGTCCGCTCCGGCCGAGCCACGGTGGTGGGCTGGATCGGCCGGCTGATCATGATCGCCACCGCACTGGCCCTAGCGGTCCTGTTTGCGGTCAATTTGGGCGAGGGCGGCCAGCTGGGCACCATCGCCACCACCATGTTCTACGTGGTGGGCGGCGTGGCCGTGCAGTTCGCGATCGGGCTGGGCTTGGCCCTGCTCTGCGCCAAGCCGATCCGCGGCCGCAGCTTCTTCCGGGTCCTGTTCTTCGTGCCGCTGATGGTGACCCCGGTGGGCATCGCCTACACCTTCCGCATGCTGGCCGACACCGCGGTAGGTCCCTTCGCCCCCTTGTGGCACTGGCTGGGCTTCGCCCAGACCTCCTGGTCCGCGGATGCCTGGACCGCCCGGTTCGTCGTGCTGATCGGCGACAGCTGGCAGTGGATCCCGTTCATCTTCATCGTGCTGCTGGCAGCCATCGAGAGCCAGCCGCGCGACGAGGTCGAGGCGGCGCAGCTGGACGGCGCCAGCGGCTGGCAGATCTTCCGGGACATCACTTGGCCGTCGATCGCACCGGTGGCCGCCACCGTCGTGCTGATCCGCGCCATCGAAGCGTTCAAGATCATCGACCTGCCCAACGTGCTGACCAATGGCGGGCCGGGTATTGCCACGGAATCCCTGACCCTGCACGCCTTCAGCGAATGGCGGGCGCTGAACCTCGGCGGCTCCGCGGCAGTGGCCTACATCCTCCTGTTCCTGTCGACGATCACCTGCGTCTCGTTCTTCAACTTCCTGGTCAAGCCGATGCGGGAGGGACGGGCATGAGCGCGATGCGCCGGCTCATCGAGCCCAAGTCACTGGACGCGATGTCGCCGCTGGGCGCGCTCCTGGTCTATGGCGCGCTGATCGTCTGGAGCCTCGTGGTCCTGTTCCCGCTCTACTGGATCGCGATCACGTCGCTGAAGCTGCCGATCCACGTCTCGGCCGGGCCGGTCTACCTGCCATTCGTCGACTTCCTCCCGGACCTGCACGCCTGGCGCTACATCTTTGTCGACCTCGGCAACGACACGCTGCGCCCCTACCTCAACTCGATCGTAGTGGCGCTGGTCTCGACCGCGCTGGCCATGCTGATCGGCTCGATGGCGGCCTATGCGCTCTCGCGCCTGGAGTTCGCGCCGCGCCTGGGCTCCATCCTCCTGTTCATCCTGCTGGGCGCGCTGATGATCGTGGCGGTGGCCGGGTTCGGCGTGCCCTGGTGGGTGGCGGCGGCCGTGGCGCTGGCGCTGTTCCTGCTCCTGATGCGCGCGGCAGGCCGGACCATGCGCGCCTCGCTCGGCAACGGCGACATCCTGTTCTGGATCATCTCGCAGCGCATCCTGCCGCCGGTGGTGGCGGCCCTGCCGATTTACGTCATGTTCCAGACGCTCGGCATGCTGGACACCCGCACCGCGCTGATCGCCACCTACACCACGGTCAACCTGCCGATCGTGGTCTGGCTGATGTACGACTTCTTCGTGACCATCCCGAAGGACCTGGAGGAGAGCGCGTCGCTGGACGGCGCCTCGCGCTTTGCGATCTTCTTTGGGATCGTCCTGCCGCTGGCCCGGCCGGGCCTGGTCGCGACCGGGCTGCTCGTCCTGATCCTCGCCTGGAACGAGTATCTGCTGGCCCTGTTCCTCTCCAGCGCCAACGCCCAGACCATGCCGGTGCTGGTGGCGGCACAGAACGCCACCCGCGGACCGCAATGGTGGTACATGAGCGTGCTGATCCTGCTCATGATCCTGCCGGTGATCTTCCTGACCCTTCTCCTGCAGCGTTTCATCGCCAAGGGCATGTTGCTCGGCGCGGTGAAGGGCTGATGCTGACGAACGAGCACTGCCGATGACGATCATTCTGGACCAAGCCTCCAAGTCGTTCGGCAGCGTTGAGGTGCTGAGAGCCCTGTCCCTGGAGGTGAAGCCCGGCGAGTTCCTGGTGCTGCTGGGCGCGTCGGGCTCGGGCAAGACCACAGCGCTGCGCATGATCGCCGGACTGGAATCGGTGACCTCGGGCCGGATCCTGATCGGCAGCCGCGATGTCACCCACGTCCTGCCCAAGAACCGCGACGTGGCGATGGTCTTCCAGTCCTACGCGCTCTATCCGCACAAGACGGTGTTCGAGAACATCGCCTACCCGCTCACGGTGCGCAAACGGCCCAAGGCCGAGATCGAGAAGAGCGTGCGCGACGTGGCGCAGCAGGTGCAGCTCGACCATCTGCTCGAGCGCTACCCGCGCCAGCTCTCGGGCGGCCAGCGCCAGCGCGTGGCGCTTGCCCGAGCCATCGTGCGCCGGCCCAGCGCCTTCTTGATGGACGAGCCGCTCTCCAACCTTGATGCCAAACTGCGCGGGCACATGCGCGCCGAGCTCAAGCACATGCAGCACGAGCTCGGCATCACCACGATCTACGTGACCCATGACCAGATCGAGGCGATGACGCTGGCCCACCGGGTCGCCATCCTGGAGCGGGGCGTGCTCCAGCAGCTCGACACGCCCGCCAACATCTACAACCGCCCGGCCAACCTGTTCGTGGCGGGCTTCATTGGCTCGCCGCCCATGAACGTGCTGGAGGGCTCGCTGGCCGATGGCCGGTTCGATTGCAGTGCCGGCAGCTTTGGCACGGCCAGCCGCGGCAGCGGCCGCGCGGTGGTGGCCGGCCTGCGCCCGGAGGACGGGCGGCTCGCCCCGCCCGGCCAGGGCCAGCTCGCCGGGGAGATCTATGCCAGCGAGCTGATCGGTGACCATACGCTGGTCACCTGCCGCTGCGGCGATGCCACGGTGACCGTGAAGGCCGACAAGGATTTCGCCGGCTCGATCGGGCAGCCGATC
>NZ_WUJP01000954.1 GCF_009806515.1 Geminicoccus flavidas
GGGATCGGCTTCGAGGAGCGTGCCGTGCATCTGTTCGACAAGGCCAGCGGCGAGCGGCTCCAATGAGCCGCTTCGACGTCGTCACGATCGGCGAGTTGCTGATCGACCTGGTGCCGCTGCCATCGGCCGACGGCAGCATGCGCTTCGTGGCCAAGCCCGGCGGGGCGCCGGGCAATGTTGCGGTGGGGGTCGCCCGGCTGGGCGGCCGCTCCGCCATGCTGACCAAGGTCGGCGAGGAGGCGTTCGGCCGGATGCTGGTCGACACGCTGCGCACGAACGGGGTGGCGGTGGACGGCATCGCGTCGACTGCAGAGCGTCGCACGGGCCTGGCCGTGGTCACCCTCACGGACCAGGGCGACCGCGACTTCTTCTTCTATCGCGACGGTTGCGCCGATTCGGACCTTTTGCCGGACGAGCTGGCGCTCGACCTCCTGCGCGACAGCCGGGTCTGCCATGTCGGCAGCCTGTACCTGGCGCAGCCCACTTCGGCCAGCGCCCAGCGCTACGCCGTCGCCGCCGCACAGGCGGCCGGCATCACGGTCTCGGCCGACCCGAACCTGCGCGTGCATCTGTGGAACGACCGCGAGGCAATGCTGGCCGCCGGGCGCGAGGTCATCGGCCAGGCCAGGATCGTGAAGATCAGCGACGAGGAACTCGTCATGCTGACCGGGGTCGCGGACACGGAGGCGGCGATCCGCTCGCTCTGGCATGACGGCATGCAGGTGGTGGCAGTCACCCGCGGGCCGGAGGGCGCCGAGATCTTCACGATGGACGATCATGTCCGGGTGGACGGCTTCCCGGTGGAAACGGTCGACACGATCGGCTGCGGCGACGCCTTCATGGCAACAATGCTGGCGGAGCTGGTCGGACGCGACTTCCGGCTGACGGGGCAGGACGACCTGACCGCCGTGGCCAGGCGCGCCTGCGCCGCCGGCGCGCTCACCGCGACCCGCACTGGCGGGATGGAAAGCCTGCCGGACCAGGCCGCGGTCGACCGGTTCCTCGCCAGCCGCTGAGGCCGGCAGCCAGACCTATCCGGCGGCGCCGGGGCGGGAGCCGGATGCCCGCAGCGCCTCGGCCATGGTGCGGATGCCCTGCTCCAGCGTGACGGCCGGCCGGTAGCCGAGGTCGCGCTTGGCCGCGTCGATGCAGAACTGCTGCTGCACGTCGTCGTCGGGCAAAGGCCCCGGCCCGAGCGTGATGTCGGCGGACGGCAGGATCCGGCGGACCAGTTCTGCCGTCTCCTCCACCGTGCGGAAGTCGTCGCCGGTCAGGTTGTAGGCGGGCTGGCGGATCTCGGCCGCATCGAGCGCGTTGATCAGGCCGGCAGCGGCGTCATCGGCATGGATGTACTGGCGCAGGGCCGCACCGCCTGAAGTGGTCCGGGTGGGGCGACCAGCCAGCGCATCGTCCACCATGGTGCGCAGCATGCAGGCGGTCGTCCGGTTCGGGCCATAGACCCAGCTCAGGCGCAGGGAAACGGCGGAGAGGCCATGCTCGTCGGCATAGGCCGTGACGAGCTTTTCCGCGGCGAGCTTGGTGGCGCCATAGACGGTGGTGGGGTTCAGCGGGGCGTCCTCGGTCACCGGACCCGGCCCGGCATGGCCATAGGCACTCACCGAGGAACAGTTCACCAGCCGGCGCACCCGCCAGATCCGGGCGATCTCCAGCATGTTGGCGGTGCCCAGCACGTTCACCTGGACGAGATCATAAGGGTTGTCCTGCGATACCATCGGGCCGGAATGGGCGCCGCAATGGATGATGCCGTCCAGCGTCGTGCCGGCCGCGAGTCCGTGTAGGCGGTGGATGTCGCGCAGGTCGCAGGCCACTACCGCGGTCTCGCCCTCGCCGGATGCCGTGCGGTCGATGCCGATGACTCGATCACCGCGCGATCGAAGCTGGGCGGTGACCGAGCGGCCGATCAGGCCGGCGGCACCGGTGACGAGGATTGTGCTCATGTTCTGGTTTCCCTGCAGGAGGCCATGGCTTGGCTGGGTCGCCTGCCTCTGGCACCGAGCATGCCGGGAACATGAAGCAGGGGGAACCCGGCTCCGGCCGGTTCAGGTCGCCGGATCGCGCCGCGGCCTGGCGAGCAACTCGGCGAGCTTCTGCGCCAGGTCCCGCTGCTGGTACGGCTTGGCCAGCCGGGGCAGGGCTTGGTCTTCGCCCAGCGGCAGATGGGCATAGCCCGTGGTCAGCAGGATCGGGATGCCCGGGCACAGTGCGCGGGCCCTGACCGCGAACTCGGCACCGTTCATGCCCGGCATGGCATGGTCGGTCACGATGACGTCGACCCGCACCCCGCTCTGCAGAATCTCCATCGCCTGGGCACCGGAATGTGCGTCCAGCACGCGATGGCCCAGATCCTCCAGCATGTCGGCGGTGCTCATCGCGATCAGCGGATCGTCGTCGACCACCAGCACCGTGACCTGAGCCTGGTCGTCATCTTCTGCACTGTTCGGGGTGTCCACCACCTTGCTCTCCAAAATTCAGGCGTCACCGACGGTCGGCGGCCCCGTTCCCGGGTGAAGGCATGCGGGTCAGCGGGTGGACCCGGCACCGCGTCGTCAGGGCGACGGGCCGCGTCCAAGCCGGCGGCCCCATTCCCCGCCATGCCCTTCGGCCGCCATGGCCGGGCGGCATTCTCAATACCTGTCATATAACGCGCCCTGCCGCGGCGGCGATGCTCCGGGAGACGCAGTCGGGTGCTGTCTTTGCGTCCGGCGCTCAGGCCTGGGCCAGCGCCGCCACGTCTTCCGGCGTGAGCCGGATCGCGGCCGCCGCGACATTCTCCTCCAGGTGGTGGCGCGAAGTCGTGCCCGGGATCGGCAGGATCATCGGGCTGCGTGCCAGCAGCCAGGCGAGTGCCAGCTGGGCCGGAGTGCAGTGCCGGAGGGTGGCAGCACCTGCGAGCCGGCCGGTCGCCGCCGCCAGCGGCGCGCCGGGCCGGCTCGCGTCGGCGCCCAGCGGGCCATAGGGAAAGAACACGATCCTCGCCTCGGTGCAGGCGTCGACGATCGGGTCGTGGTCGAGCGCTGCCAGGCTGTAGCGGTTCTGCACCGAGGCGATCGGACCGGCACTGCGGGCGCGGTGCAATTCGTCCAGGGTCACGTTCGAGATGCCGACATGGCGCACCTTACCCTCGCGGACCAGGTCGTGCATGGCGCCGACCGATTCCTCGATCGGCGTGTCCTGGTCGACCCAGTGGAGCTGCAGGAGGTCGACATGGTCGCGCCGGAGCTGCAGGAGGCTGGCCTCGAGGACGGTCCGGATCGCCTTGGGCCGGCCGTCGCGATAGTTGATCCCGGGGCCGACCTTGGCGATACCGCATTTGGTGGTGATCACGAGGTCGTCGGGATAGGGATGCAGCGCCTGCGCGATCAGTGCCTCGTTGAAGCCCGGCCCGTAGGCATGCGCGGTGTCGATCAGGTTGACGCCCAGCTCGACCGCCCGGCGCAGCACCGCCACGCCATGTTCCGGATCGGGATAGGGCCCCCAGTTGCCCGGCTGGCCGGTCAGGCGCATGGCGCCATAGCCGAGTCGGGCGACCTCGAGTTCCCCGCCGATGGTGATCGTGCCCGCGTCCCTCGCGGTGATGGTCATCCGCTGCGCCTCCTGTGCGTGCCGTCCCCCCTGGTGCCACCCGCGCGCGCGCAGGTCACGCGGTAAACCGCGCTGGGCCGCCGGTCCGGGCTGACCTTGTCCGGCTGGCCAGGAAAACCGCGTTCATGTGCGCTTTGCCACAGACGGTCCATGGAGCGGCAGCTATTCGTCGGATGTACGGGCCGCTCGTCGTATGTGTATCGGCCCGTGGATACTCGTCCCTCGCGGACACACGGAATGTTGTGCTCGCGTGCTCATTGCGAGCCCAGGCCGGATCGACCCGGACAACCCGCGGGTCATCGTGTCGATCCGGCCTGGGCGCCATAACGACACCATGATGCCTGCCCAGTCCGGCTAGCTGCCGACGTGCGCGTTTCTGGGGCGCTCCAGCGAGATCGAGCGGCCGGCACCATCGGGCAGGGCCTCGTGGGCATGGAGTTCCTGCAGCCGGTTCAGACGTTCGCGGACCGGCGTGGCCCAGGGTGCCGAGCGGGGCCCGGACGTGTCGATGTTCACCAGCAGCATCTCCGCCGTCGCGAGCGGGGCCGCGTCGTCGCTGCACTTCATCCGGTGGAACAGGCGCAGCCGCTTGGCATCCAGCTCAAGCACCCGGCTGTCCACCTGCACCTCCACCCCGGCGCCGACCTCCTGCAGATAGCGAATGTGGGTCTCCAGCGTGTACACGGTCATGCCGTTGGCGCGTCGCCATGCGTCGTCCATGCCGATCAAGTCGATCAGCGCATCACTGGCATAGCTGAAGACCAGCAGGTAGTAGGCCTCGTTCAGGTGACCGTTATAGTCGAGCCAGTCGGGCCGAATGATCGTGCGGTGCAAGGGCTCCAGCGCATCCGCCTGCATCCCCGAACCTCCCGTTCATGATGCCGCCACCGCCGGCCTTCGACCGGCCGCCAAGGCGACGTCGCATCCTCTCTGCCGGCGCGCAACAGGTGTCGCAGCATCCGGCCGCCGATTGCGCTGTTGCCGCGATTGGGCTTCCACTTTCGTCAAGCCATTTAAGACCACCCGGCGAGACCCGTCATGCGCATCGCGGCGACCCTGGCCCTGCTCGCGTCCGTCGCCGGCGGCTGTGCCGCCGGCCTGCCGGGCCAAGCCCTGGCACTGGAGGCGACCGGGATCGACGTCTCCTCGGAGCGGGCCCTGCCCGAAGCCTGCGTCACCTTCGACGAGCCCCTGGCGCAGCTCTCCGACCTGGAGCTGCGCTCCTATGTCCAGGTCGAGCCGGCGGGCGACCGGGCGCTGTCCGCACGAGGCGGCCGGCTGTGCATCGGCGGGCTGCAGCACGGCCACTCCTATCGCGTCCAGGTGCGGGCCGGCCTGCCCGCGGCCGCCGGTAGTAGCCTCGAGGCCAGCGCCGCCTTCGAGGCGGCCGTGCCGGATCGCGCACCGGCGGTCAGCTTTCGCGGCAATGGCGACGTGGTGCCGCTCGGCACTGATCCGGTGCTGCCGGTGGTCAGCGTCAATGTCGACATGGTCCGGCTAGACCTGTTCCAAGTTACCGACCGCGCCCTGATCCAGCGCCTGGCCGAGAATGCGGTAGGTTGGCAGCAGAGCGACTGGGACTTGCAGCGCCTGCGCGAGCAGAGCGGCCGCCTCCTGTTCTCGGGCAGCGTTGAGGTCGCGGTCGAGCCCAATCGCGAAGTCACCACCGCCGTGCCGCTGGCGGACCTGCTCGCAAAGCGCGAGCCCGGCGTCTACATCGCGGTCGCGCGGCCGGCCGATGCCTCGTCGGAGCAGTGGCAGGGCCTGCCGACCCGCTGGTTCGCACTGACCGATACCGGCCTGCTTACCTGGCAGGGCGAGGACGGCTTGCTGGTGCAGGCGGCGAGCCTCAGCGACGGGCGGCCGCTGGCCGGGCGCGAGCTCGTGCTGATGGCGCGCGCCAACCGCCGGATCGCGGCTGCCACCACCGGTGCCGACGGCTTTGCGCGCTTTGCTGCGGGCGAATTGCGCGGCGAGGGCGGCGACGCGCCGAGAGCTCTGTTCGCCTACGGGCAGGACGGCGACTTCATCTGGCTCGACCTGGAGCGCGCAGGGCTCGACCTCACCGACCGTGGCGTGGCGGGGCACACCCCGCCGGGTGCGCTCGACGCCTTCTTGTGGACGGAGCGCGGCGTGTATCGGCCGGGCGAGACCGTCCATCTGGGCCTCCTGCTCCGCGACCGCGACGCCCGGGCCGTGCCAGGTCAGAAGCTCGTGCTGGTGACCACCAGGCCGGACCAGGTCGAGGTCGACCGGCGCCAGGTGGACCCCGCTGCCCTGGGCGGTGCCCTGGTCGAGCTGCCGCTGGCGGACAGCGCCTTTCCCGGCACCTGGACGGTGACCGCGCATCTGGGCGACGGCACTGCCCCGATCGGCCGGGTCGTGTTCGCCGTGGACGACATCGTGCCGCCCCGGCTGGAGGCGACCCTGACCGGCCCGGTGACGATCGCCGCCGGCAGTATGGTCGAGCTGCAGGGCCAGGCCGACTACCTGTTCGGCGCGCCCGGAGCCGGGCTCGCGACCGAGGCCGAGCTGGTGGTCCAGCCGGATGCGGAGCCGTTTCCGACCTGGCGGGGCTGGCGTTTTGGCCTGGAGGAGGAGCCGTTCCAGCCGCAGCGCCAGGCCCTGAAGCTGGTGGCCACCGATGCGGCTGGGCGGGTGCAGGTGCCTGTGGCGCTGGGCCCGGTCGATGCCGCCGGACCACTGGTGGCGAGCGTCGAATGGCGCGTGAGCGATCTTGATGGCCGGCCGGTGGTGGCGCGCCATGAGATGAAGGTGGCGCAGGCCGGCCATGTCGCGATCCGGCCGGACTTCGCCAGAGAGCTGCCGGAGAACGGCACCGCCGGCTTCGCGTTCGCGGCGATGGATGACGCTGGTGCGCCCAGGGCGGGCGTCGCCCTCGAATGGCGGCTGTTCGAGGAGGATGTCGACTATCTCTGGGTGCGCCAGGGCGGCGACTGGAGCGTAGAAACGGTGGTCACCGACCGGCTGCTCGATTCCGGCCGGGTCGAGAGCGGCACAGAC
>NZ_WUJP01000955.1 GCF_009806515.1 Geminicoccus flavidas
GGGACGGTTCGGCTGGAGCATGGCGTTGCCAGCGGCCGCTACCGGATCGAGCTGGCCGACCCGCTGGCCGGCAGCCTCGCCAGCGTCCGCTTTGCCGCGGGCTGGTGGTCGGTGGCCGATGCGGCGGAGCGACCGGACAGGGTGGAGATCCGGCCAGCCGGTAATGAGGACAATGCCGGACTGCGCTTGTTCGTCCGGCCGCCCTACCAGTCCCGGGTGATCCTGGCGCTGGCCGACACCAGCATCCATGCGACCACGGTCGTGGAACTGGGGCCGGACGGCGGCTTCGTCACCCTGCCGACCGGCTCGGCCGACCTGACAGAGGTGGGTGGCCGCTATGTGCTGGCGACCGCGCTGGCGGCACCCGGCGTGGCCCATCCACGCCTGCCGGCGCGCGCCGTAGGCGTGCTGCCTCTGCCGGGCGGGCGTGCCGGGCGCACGCTGGAGCTGGCGCTGGACCTGCCGGCAGCGGCCCGTCCGGAACTACCCCTGCCAGTGGCGGTCGAGATCGAGAACCTGACGCCGGGCGAATCCGCCTTCGTGGCGGTGATGGCGGTCGACGATGCCGTCCTGCAGATGACCGGCCACCAGCCGGCCGATCCGGCCGGCTACTTCCTCGGTCAGCGGGCGCTCGGTGTCACGCTGCGCGATGTCTATGGCCGGCTGATCGACCCGGACGGGGTGCGCGGCCGGATCGTGACCGGCGGCGATGCCCGCATGGCGCTGCAGTTCACCGGCAACACGGTGCGCAGCCACCGGATCGTGAGCGTGGTGGCTGGGCCAGTGGCCGTGGATGCGGAGGGGCGCGCCACCGTCGGCCTGCCGGTCCCGGCGTTCGACGGCCGCCTGGCCGTCTCGGTGGTGGCCTGGAGTGCCGGACGGGTCGGCCAGGCGGACGCCAAAATCCTCGTGCGCGGGCCGGTGGTGGCCGAGCTGACCCGGCCGCGCTTTCTCGGCACGGGCGACCAGGCGGAACTGGTGCTGGAGGTGCAGCCGGGCGAGGGGCCCCTCGGCAAGTGGCAGGCGGAGCTTGCCGCTGACGGCCCGCTGACGCTCGATCCGGCAGGGCCGCTGGCCATGGAGGTGGCGCCGGGCCGGTCGGCCCGCCGCCGCGTCACCGCACAGGCCGGGACGGCGCCCGGCACGGCCACGGTCCGGCTGGCACTGACCGGGCCGGACGGCGCCAGGCTGGAGCGCCGGTTCACCCTGGCCGTGCGCAGCCCCTGGCCGTTCCAGGCCGAGCGGACTGTTGCCGACTTGGCGCCCGGCCAGACCCTGGTGATCGACGACAATCTCGGCCGCGACTTCCTTCCTGGTACTGCCGAGGCCGAGATCTCGGTCGGGCCGCTGCCGGAACTGGGGCTGGCGCGGCTGATCGACAGCCTTTCCACCTACCCCTATGGCTGCGTCGAGCAGACGGTCAGCAAGGCGGCCCCGCTCCTGGCGGCGCGTATCCTGCGCCCGGCCCTGGGCCTGGGGCCGGAACCGGCGGTGGCGACGGTCGGCCTGCAGGATAGCGTGCGGCGGCTGGTCGATCTGCAGAATGCCGGCGGCGGCTTTGGCCTGTGGACGCCCAGGTCGCCGGTGGAGACCTGGCTCTCGGCCTATGTCGGCGACTTCCTGCTGCGTGCCCGCGAGCAGGGCATCCACGTGCCGCTGCGGCCGTTCGACCAGCTTGCCGAGCGCCTGGCGCTCGCCTTCTCCGCTGACGACCCCAGTCCCGCCGGCCTGCAGGCCAGGGCCTATGCCGCCTATGTCCTGGCGAGGCTCGGCCGGCTCGACGCCGCGACCCTGCGCTGGTTCGAGGGGCGCTATCTGGCGGACCTGCCGAGCGACCTCGCCCGGGCGCAGCTCGCCGCCGCGATCGCCGCCACTGGTGACCGGCCGCGGGGCCTGGCAGTGGCGGCTTCGCTGAACGGTGTCCGCCAGGCCGACGCCCCACTGATGGACTATGGCAGCGAGCTGCGCGATGCGGCCGGCAGCCTAGCGCTGCTGCTCGAGGCCGGCCTGATCGAAGCGGACGAGCGCGACCGGCGGCTGGCCCAGATCGCGTCTGCCTATGGCGATCCCGGCGCGCTGGACACCCAGTCCCAGGCCTGGCTGCTGCGTGCTGGCGCCAGCCTGCTCCAGGCTCCGACAGCCGAGGCCGGCATCCGTCTGGACGGCCGTCCGGTCTCCGGGCCGCTGCACCTGGTCCAGGCGATCCGGCCGGGCATGGCGCCGCTGCGGATCGAGCATAGCGGGACCGAGCCGCTCTACCGGACGATCACCGTGGCGGGCCTGCCGGTGGAGCCGCAGCCGGCCGCCGAGGAAGGCTTCGCCCTGCGGCGGCGGGTGCTGCGGCTGGATGGCCAGCCCGTGGTACAGGCCGCCGATCGGCCTGGCCGGACCGCGCTCGCCCAGGGCGAACGCGTGGTCGTGCTCCTGGAAGGGACGGTCCGGCAGACCGGGGATCGCCGGATCCTGCTGGTCGACCTGCTGCCGGCCGGGCTGGAGATCGAGCCGCTGGAACTGAGCCCGGCCCGCCCGGCCGAACTCGCTTGGCTGAGCGACCTCACCCAGCCATCGGCCAGCGTCTCGCGCGACGACCGCTTCGCCGCGGCCCTGGACGGCTGGTCGCCCAGCTTCCGCCTGGCCTATGTCGCCCGCGCCACCACGCCTGGCCAGTTCGTCTGGCCGGCGTCCCGGATCGAGGACATGTACGACCCGGCGAGCTTCGCCCGGACGCGCCAGGGCCGGCTCGAGGTGACGGCAAGGTGACGGCTGGCTGGCGGCACTGCCTGCTGGCC
>NZ_WUJP01000956.1 GCF_009806515.1 Geminicoccus flavidas
GGTGTGGCCCTGCTCGCCGGGGCCGGCACGGTCGTCCTGCTGGACCGGCTGTTCCCGCTGCCGCTGGCGCGTTTCACCGACCGCTCGACGGTGGTGGTGGCGGAGGATGGCGGCTGGCTACGGGCGTTTCCCGCGCAGGACGGGCGCTGGCGCCTCCTGACCAAGCCCGCCGACCTGCCGCCCTTGTTTGTCGAGCTGCTGGTGGCCGCGGAGGACCGCCGGTTCTTCCATCATCCAGGCGTGGATCCGCTGGCGCTCGGCCGGGCCGCCTTCCAGTGGCTGCGGCATGGCGAGATCCGCTCCGGCGGCTCGACCCTCACCATGCAGGTGGCCAAGCTCCTGGAGCAGCGGCCACGCACGCTGGGTGCCAAGCTCATCGAGCTGCTGCGCGCCCTGCAGCTCACCGTCCATCACGGCCGGGACGAGGTCCTGGCGATGTGGCTGACCCTGGCACCGTTCGGCGGCGACCTGGAAGGGGTGCGGGCGGCAGCGATCGCCTGGTTCGGCAAGGAGCCACGGACGCTCACACCTGCCGAGATGGCGCTGCTGGTCACCCTGCCGCGCTCGCCGGAGCAGCTCCGCCCGGACCGCCATCCGGCTGCGGCTAGGCGGACGCGTGATGCCCTGGTGGCAAGGCTGGCACGCCAGGGCGATCTCGACCCGGCCAGTGCCGCGGCCGCCGTGGCTGCCCCGGTCCCGCGCCGCCGCCAGGCTTTCCCGATGCTGGCACCACATCTGGCCGAGCGCGTCTTTGCCCAGCACATCCGGGCAGGCAGCGGCACACTACCCGGCGACCGGCTCCGCACCACGCTGGACGCGGGCCTGCAAGCCGGACTGGAGCGGCTGCTGCGCGCCGGGGTGGCGACGCTGCCGGCACCGGTCGAGTTGGCCGCACTGGTGGTGGAGCACGAAAGCGGCACGGTGCGGGGCTGGGCCGGCTCGTCCAGTTATCTCGACCGGCGCCGCCAGGGCATGGTCGATCATGTCCGCGCCATCCGCTCGCCGGGCTCCACCCTGAAGCCGTTCGTCTACGGCTTGGCCTTCGACCGCTTCCTGGCGCATCCGCAGAGCATCGCGGTTGACGAGCCGCGGCGGTTCTCGGACTACGCGCCCGAGAATTTCGACCGCGGCTTTTCCGGCGAGGTCACGCTGCGTGAGGCCCTGCAGCTTTCCTTGAACCTGCCGGCGGTGACCGTGCTCGAGCGCCTTGGGCCGGTGGGCTTCGTCCAGGCGCTGCGCGATGCCGGAATCGGACTGGAGCTGGACGGTGAACGGCCGGTGGGGCTGCCGGTGGTGCTGGGCGGCGTCGGGATGAACCTCCTGGACCTGGTCGCCGGCTACGGTGCGATTGCCGGCGACGGCAAGGTCCGGCCTCCACGCGTCCTGCCAGACGGGATGAAGGCGGCGGGCGCGGCCCTGCTCACCCCGGAGGTCGCCGGGACGCTGCGCGAAATCTTGATAGGCGCCCCGCGGCCGGCAGGTGCTCGCCCCCGCCGCTCGTTCGGCTTCAAGACCGGCACGTCTTACCGATTCAAGGACGGCTGGGCGGTGGGCTTCGATGGCCGCTACACGGTGGGCGTCTGGATCGGGCGCTCGGATGCCGCAAGCTGCGGCCGGAGCTGCTCGGGCTTCACAGGGGCTGCGCCATTGCTGGCGAAGGTGTTCGATCTCCTGCCGGAAACCCCGCTCCTGCCGGAACCTGCCGCCAGCCCGTTCAGGGGCGCTGCATCGGCGTTGCTGGCGCGGCTGGACCGGCCGATGGCGGCCGAAGCCGGCGGCGTGCTACTCGAGGTCGAGTTCCCCGCCGACCGCAGTCTGCTCGATGTCGCCAGCGACGTCGCCCTCCCGCTCAAGGCGCGGGGCGGCCGCCTGCCGCTGCGCTGGTTCGTCGACGGCGTGCCGCTGGACGACACCCAGTCGCGGCGACGGGGCAGCTGGTGGCACGACCATGGGAGCGGCTGGAGCGAGATTACGGTGGTGGATGCGGACGGGCGGAGCGCCCGGGCACTGGTGCGGATCCAGGCGCCGTCAGTCGGCGGTGTGGTCGCTCTCGGAGGAAATCTCGCGGGTGGCGCCCAGCATGGCGTCCCAGAACGCGTCCCGGGCCAGGAAGGTCTCGACGGAATCGTTGGGCATCGCGGCCAGGATCAGGAACGCGTAGCCCGGTAGCATGGCCAGATGGTCGCGCAGGAGCAAGGGATCGGCGGCACGCAGCCAGGCCAATGCTGGCAGGCGTTCGCGCTCGCGATCCAGCAGCAGCCAGGTGAAGGCCTGCCACACCGTGCCCACCGCCTGGGGCTCGTCCAGCTGGACGAACGCGCCGGTCAGCACCTGCTTCACCTGCCGTGCATAGGCGTCCACGGCCAGGGCACCCTCCGCCGGCAGCGCTTGGCGGTTGATGACTGCCGTGATCTCCTCATGGCTCAGTCGCTGATTCGCGTCCCTCCAGAACATCCGATCAAGTTCCCTGACACGGTCGGGCCATGTCAGGTATTCGATCTTCAGTGATAGCAGATGTGCTGGATCTGCTGAGGATTCCTGCACAGAGACCGGTGTGGTTGCCGGCCAAAAGGCGGTCAAGTCTTCCGGCTGATCCATCGGTTTCTGCCCGAACCGGAGTTCTGCTCAAGGCACCTTCCGGAAATTAGCGTCCCGCGATTGATTTGCAAGATGTTTTCAACCACCGGGCAATTGCGCCGCACCAGTGTGGCTGGGCTGGACCTCGCGTCCGGTTCCTGCCAGCTTCCGCCCGGACGCGAGCTGGGCCGCCCTTGCCCTGCCGCGTGCCTGACGGGCGATCAGCACGGACGAACGGGAGCAGGTGGTGCGGGACGGCGAGGCGTCGACCCCGATGGTCGCGCAGTGGCGGCGTCTGAAGGAGACCCATCCGGACGCCCTCCTGTTCTTCCGCATGGGCGACTTCTACGAGCTGTTCTTTGATGATGCAGTGAATGCCGCGCCCGCCCTCGAGGTGGCGCTGACCCGGCGCGGCAAGGACCGCGGCGAGGAGGTGCCGATGTGCGGCGTCCCGGTCCATGCGGTCGAGACCTACCTGCACCGGGCCATCCGCAAGGGCTTTAAGGTCGCGGTGTGTGAACAGATGGAGGACCCGGCCGCGGTGCGCCGACGCGGCGGCAAGGCGCTGGTCGAGCGCGACGTCGTCCGCCTGGTCACGCCTGGCACGCTCACCGAGGACGCGCTGCTCGACCCCTTGCAGCACAACTGGCTGGCCGCGGTCGCGATCGAGCGCGAGCGCGTGGGGCTGGCGCGGGTCGATCTCTCGACCGGCCGGTTCGAGACCGAGGCGCTGGACCGTGACGGGCTCGCCGCAGCATTGGCGCGTCTGGCGCCCGCTGAGCTCCTGGCACCGGCCGAGCGGCTGCAGGAGCCGCTGCTCGCCCGGCAGCTTCGCGAGCTGACCGACCGGATCACGCCGATCGCCCAGGTCCGCTTCGACCCGGGCGTCGGCGCCCGGATCCTGAAGGCTCGCTTCGGCCTGGCCGACCTGGCCCCGCTGGGTGAGCTGGAGCGCGCCGAGCTCGGTGCTGCCGGCGCCCTAGTCGAC
>NZ_WUJP01000957.1 GCF_009806515.1 Geminicoccus flavidas
TATCTGGAACTGACCCAGAAGTCCGCCGGCTTCCGGCTGGACCGGCCGGTCCGGATCGACGACACGGCATTGCTGCAGATCGACCCGGCGACGCGCCGCTCGCTCGAACTGCTGCGCGGCCCCGACGGGGATCGGGCCGGCTCGCTCCTGGCGGCGATCGACCGCACCACCACGGCCATCGGTGCCCGCCTCCTGGCCAGGCGGATCGCGGAGCCGGCCGCACGGCACGACCTGATCCGGCCGCGGGCGGACCGGGTGGGGGTCCTGGTCGAGGACGACCGTCTGTGCCATGCGCTGCGTACGCTGCTGGCAGGCATGCCCGATCCCGAACGGCCGCTGGCCCGGCTGGCCGCGGGGCGGGGCGGGCCGCGCGACCTGCGCGCCCTGGGCGATGCCGCCAACCGTGCTGGCAAGGCCGGCGCGCTGCTCCAGGCCGCCCCCGAATGCCTCGCCGCCCTTCTCCCCGACCTCCTCGGGCTGGAGGAGCTGGCGGATCGGCTCCTGACCACGCTGGCCGAGCCGGCACCACTTAGGGTCGAGGATGGCGGCCTGCTCCAGCCCGGCGTGGATGCGGAGTATGACCGGCTCGTTTCCATGCGCGATGCCGGGCGCAGCCACCTGGACGGGTTCGAGCAGCGGCTGCGCCAGGAGACCGGTATCGGCAACCTGAAGGTCCGCCACAACGGCATGCTCGGCTGGTATGTGGAGGTGCCGGCCGCCCAGGAAGGGCGGGTGCCGCCGAGCTTCATCCGCCGCCAGGGCCTGGCCGGTGCGGTGCGCTTCACCACGGCCGAGCTGCAGGTCCTGGAGCGAGCCCTGGGCGAGGCGGCCGACGGTGCCCAGGCCCGGGCGTGCGAGATCTACCAGGCCCTGTGCCACGACGTGCTGGCGCAAGCGGCTCGGCTGCGTAGTGCGGCCGCGGCCCTGGCCGAGCTCGACGTCGCGGCCGGCCTGGCCGAGCTGGCCCGCTCGGGCGGCTGGGCACGCCCGGAGCTGGTGGACGAGCCGGTATTCGCCATCGAGGCTGGCCGCCACCCCGTGGTGGAGGCAGCCCTCAAGGCGAATGGCGAGCCGTTCGTGGCTAATGACTGCGACCTGGCGCCGGACCAGCGCCTGTGGCTGCTGACCGGCCCGAACATGGCCGGCAAGAGCACGTTCCTGCGCCAGAACGCGCTGATCGTGGTGCTGGCCCAGGCAGGCGCCTTCGTCCCGGCGCGCTCGGCCCGCATCGGCCTGGCCGACCGGCTGTTCTCGCGCGTGGGCGCCGCTGATGACCTGGCGCGCGGCCGCTCGACCTTCATGGTCGAGATGCTGGAAACCTCGACCATCCTGGCGCGCGCCACCGAGCGTAGCCTCGTGGTGCTGGACGAGATCGGCCGCGGCACCTCGACCTGGGACGGCTTGTCCATCGCCTGGGCGGTGGTCGAGCATCTGCACGACAAGGTGCGCTGCCGCGGCCTGTTCGCCACCCACTACCACGAGCTGACCCATCTGGCGGCGAGCCTGCCGCGGCTGGCCCTGCACCGGGTCAAGGTCCAGGAATGGCAGGGCAGCATCGTGTTCCTGCACGAGATCGGCAAGGGCGTGGCGGAGAGTTCCTACGGCATCCATGTCGCCGCGCTGGCCGGCCTGCCCAAGCCGGTCCTGAACCGCGCGCGCCAGGTGCTGGCGAAGCTGGAGCGCAACGAGGCCAAGGGCACCGCCGCCCGTCTCGCCCACGACCTACCGCTGCTGGCCCTGCTGGAGGAGCCGGCCGAGGCTCCGGAGCCGCCGCCGGCCGATCCGGTGCGGGTGTTGCTCGAAAGTGTCGATCCCGACAGCTTGGCGCCGAAGGAGGCCCTGGACCTCCTCTATCGGCTCAAACAGGCGGCGGGTTCCTGATAGAAGATGGGACCATGATCAGAATACCGCCCCTCGCTGCTCTGCTCTTGCTGCTGGCCATGCCGGCCGTGGCGGGCGCGCCCACGCCGGCCGCCTTCGACCGGTTCGTCCGCGAGACCGGGCCGGCCTGTGCGCTCAAGGCTTCCAGCGCCTGCTTCGAGCGAATCTTCCGCTTCGCCGACCGCGACCGCGACGGTGCCCTCAACCTGGCAGAGCTGGAAGGGCTGCAGACGCGCGGGCGGGAATGGCTGCTCGGGCACTCCAGGGAGTTGCCGCCGGCCGACAAGCAGGCAGCGGTGCTCACCCTCCTGGCGATCGATTTCGTGGGCCTCGACCGCCTGTTCGCCAGCTACGACGCGGATGGCGACGGGCTGCTCACCCGCGAGGAGGCCAGCGCCGACCTGACGCTCGACGAGCGGCCGGTCCCGGTCCTGGTCGAGGATCCGGACGCGGTGGACTGGGACCGGCTCATGGAACGGCTGGGCACTGGTGCTGCCGTGCTGAAGGATGTCCTGCCCAGGCGCAGCGCATCCTGAAGCCCCGGCCTCAGCCGCCCAGCGTCTCGAGGAAGCGGACCGGCCGGCCCATCGGATCGCCCACCAGCGCACCATCGCGGGCCACGATCCGCCCGCGCACCAGGGTCGCGACCGGGCGCCCGGTGATCGTCATCCCCTCATAGGGGCTCCAGCCGGCCCGCGACGCCAGCCAGCCGGCCTCGATCCGCCAGCGTGCCTCAAGGTCGACCAGCACCAGGTCGGCATCATAGCCGCGCATGATCCGCCCCTTGCCGGCCAGCTGGAAGATCCGCTGCGGGCCATGGCCGGTCAGGTCGACCAGGCGCTCCAGGGACAGTCGCCCTTGTGCCACATGGTCCAGCATGACCGGCAGCAGGGTCTGCACCCCGGTCATGCCGGACGGGCTGGCCGGATAGGGCTTGGCCTTTTCGTCCAGGGTGTGCGGCGCATGGTCCGAGCCCAGCACGTCGACTACGCCCTCCGTCACCGCCTGCCACAACGCTTCCCGGTGGCGGGCATCGCGCACCGGAGGGTTCATCTGGGCGCGCGTGCCGAGCCGCTGGTAACAGTCCGGTGCCTGCATGGTGAGGTGATGTGGCGTCACCTCGACGCTCGCCACGTCCCGGGCCTGGGCCAGGAGCTCGATCTCCTCGGCCGAGGTCACATGGAGGACATGGACGCGCCTGCCCGCAGCGCGCGCGGCACGCAGCAGCCTCGTCACGGCCAGGGTCGCGGCCTCGACGTCCCGCCACTCCGGATGCGCCACCGGGTCACCGGCCGCCTCCGCGAGAGCCTTGCGCGCGCGCAGCCGGGGTTCGTCCTCAGCATGCACCGCGACCCGCCGTGAGCCCGCGCGCAGCACCCGCTCCAGGGACGCATCGTCCTCGACCAGCAGCGAGCCGGTCGAGCTGCCCATGAAGATCTTGATCCCGGCGCTGCCCGGCCGCCGCTCCAGCTCCGCCAGCTGGCCGACATTCTCCGCCGTGGCGCCGACATAGAAGGCATGGTCGCAGCGCATCCGGCCGCTGGCCCGCTTGAGCTTGTCGTCGAGGGCCTGGGCATCGATGGTGGCCGGACTGGTGTTCGGCATCTCGAATACGGTGGTGACCCCGCCCAGCACCGCGGCATCGCTGCCGCTCGCGAGGTCCTCCTTGTGCTCCAGGCCCGGCTCGCGGAAATGCACCTGACTGTCGATCACGCCAGGCAGGACATGCAGGCCTCGCGCATCGAGCCGCTCCGCGGCAGCCTGCCCGTCCAGCGCGCCGATCGCCGCGATCCGGCCATCCCGGATCCCCAGGTCGGCCGCCACCAGACCGCCCGGTGTGACCAGGCGGCCGCCGGCGATCAAGAGGTCCAAAGGCTGCAAGTTCGGTCTCCTGGCTGAGGTCTGCGCGGGATGCGACCTTGCAAACTTGTGGCGCCTGCGTCCATCCGTGGCAGCCCACGGATGGGGAGGGAGGTACTGGCCTTGGCCGGCGATGGTCGCATGTTCTTGCCGCTGCTCGTGGTGCTGACCGGGCTCGGCCCGGGAGCGCTCCAGATCTTCCTGCCGGCCCTGCCGCAGATCCGTGCCGATTTCGCCGCCGATCCCGGCGTGGCGCAGCTGACTCTCTCGCTCTCGACCCTGTCGATCGCGGTGGCCATGCTGCTGTTCGGGCCTTTGTCCGACCGGATCGGCCGGCGCGCCGCCGTGCTGCTCGGGCTCGGCGTGTTCCTGGTCGGCAGCATCGGCTGCGTGCTCGCGGGCTCGATCGTGATGCTGGTGATAGCACGGGTCGTGCAGGCGGCCGGCGGTGCCGCCGGCATGGTGATCGCCCGGGCGATGATCCGTGACCGGCATCCGCCCGAGGATGCCGCTTCGATGCTGGCGATCGTCACGACCGCGATGGTAATTGCACCCATGCTGGCGCCGGTGCTGGGCGGCGGGCTCACCGACCTGTTCGGCTGGCGCGCGACCTTTACCGCCTCCGGGCTGGCCGGGCTGGTCATCCTCGTCTTCAGCCTCCAGGCACTGCCCGAGACCAGGCCGGCGGAAACAAAGGCGCGCCCCGGCCTGTTCGCCGGCGGCGGACGCCTGCTCGGCAATCGCGACTTCCTGGCCTATGCCCTCCAGGGCGCCTTCTCCATCGCCCTCTATTATGCGCTGCTGGGCGGCGGCCCGCATGTGGTGATGGAGGTGCTGGGCGGCAGCGCTACCCATTATGCCCTCTGGTTCCTGCCCGTCGCCTTCATGTTCATGGTCGGCAACCTGGTGGCATCCAGGATCTCGCGGCGGGTCGGCCTGGACCGCATGGTGCTGATCGGCAGTTTCGGCAACGTGCTGGGCTCCGGCCTGGCACTGCTGCTGGCCCTGCTCGGCATGGCGGCCGCCTGGACGATCTTCCTGCCCACGGCACTGGTCGCCTTCTTCCAGGGCCTGTCTGTGCCGAACGGCCAGGCCGGTGCACTCTCGGTCGACCCGAACGCCGCCGGCACGGCATCGGGCCTCTCCGGCTTTCTGCAGATGGCGTTCGCCGCCGCGGCCGCTCAGCTGGTCGGCATGCTCCAGAACGGCACGGTCTGGCCGCTGCTCCTGACCATGTTCGCCTGCGGCCTCCTGTCCCTGCTATCTTTCCTGCCGCGCCTGACAGGCTCCCGAGCCGCTTCCGCCGGCTAGAACGGCGATGGTCCTGCCGGCCGCCCGATTGTTGGGGCATGTGGGCGGAGCCGCAGAGTTATCGCTTTGCGGCCACATGAGCGAGGAGGAGCCGGCGTTCACCGCGCCCTGTCCAACGTCGATGCCAAGGATTCCTGGGAGCGCTGACACGACCTGCGCTCGATGAGCGTTGTGCTGGATCGTACCGGCCGGTGCGCCGTGACCACTACTGCCAAGCAACCTCCGCCATCGATGCGGAGCATCAATCCTTCGATGTCAGCAGCGCCGACAGTGCATGCGGCGGCGACTGGGCACGCTGCTGACTGACAGCGGACGGGTTGGAGGTCACGCCGCATATCCTGCGCGCCGGGCTGCGCTGGCCAAGGGGGATGCCGCGCAAAGGAGTGCCGCCATCCTCGACAGTCGGACGCTCGATAGCGGTGGTCGGTCAGGCGATGGCGGCGGCAATCGGCAGAAGGGCTCCAGGCTGCATGCCGCGCCCGACTTCCTCTACCACCGGCCGGCCTTTCATACGGTCTCACCCGACGCGCAGGACCGTACCGAGCTCAGCCGCCGCCCATGCGTCACCGGCGCGGCAATCGGCCTCGACTATGTCCCCAGGACTGCGCCGGCCAAGCCCTGGCAAGGCGGTCCAGACGGACGACATCTGTCTTGGTCGTCAAACTGTCCGGGCCGGCTTCGTGCTGCTGCCGAGCGGGCGGATCGTCGAACGGCTTCGTATAACTCGGGCACTTCCGCCGCGCCGCCTGATTTCGAGCGACTACCATAGGCTGTCACAGGATCGCCAGGCCCGGCCATTTCTGCGCGGCA
>NZ_WUJP01000958.1 GCF_009806515.1 Geminicoccus flavidas
CACAGCCGCGGCAAGAACTGCCGCGCCTCGGACGCGAACCATGGACACCTCAATGGATTGATGAGGAAGGCCGACGGCACCGCGAGACGAAGTTGACCCGCGCGCAGAGACAGCGCCCCATCTGCGATCTGCAGGTGGCGCGCTGTCGAACTGTGTCTTGGGGCAGGAAGGTGCCGAGCTACCCGATAGATGGGCGGCGCTGGACGAGTGTCTAGATTGTGATCATGAAAATTTCCAGAAATTTTTTTGTAATCTTCCAAGGATAGTGTAATTCTACATATTGAAATCGAAAGGATACTACTGCTACTATAACATCTTCTTCATCTGTATCCCTGCTCAGCTCACCGTCAAGATGACGTGCCCCGGCGCCAGATGCGCCGCCTGTGCTGCCCATGAACGAGCAGCGCCGCCGATCCGGGCAGTGGCAATTCCAGAGGCAGAGCCCGGGCATGAGGAACCCGCAGCGCCATGCTGGCTTCTACTTCCCGATGAAGGACTGCCCCGCCAGGAGGCGGCTTGATGCTGCCCAACGGAGGCCCGATGCCCAACCGTCCGTGCCGGAACATGGCCAGCCTCCTCGCCATCGGGTTCCTGCTCGCGGTCGCCGGCCCGGCCGGTGCCCAGCAGCCTCCCTCGGCACCGCCGGCAGTGGGCGTCATCCAGGCGGAGCCGC
>NZ_WUJP01000959.1 GCF_009806515.1 Geminicoccus flavidas
GCCCGGTCACCACCAGCCATGGCTTCATCGGCCGGGTCGAAGCGGTCGACCGGGTCGATCTGGTGGCGCGGGTCGATGCGTTCCTCGTGGAGCAGCTCTTCGAGGAAGGGGCGGAGGTGCAGAAAGGCGACCCGCTCTACCGGCTGGAGCGCGGCCCCTATGAAGCGGTACTCGCTGCGCAGGAGGCGGCAGTAGCCCAGGCGGAGGCCGAGCAGGCCAATGCCCGGGCCGAGCTGAGCCGGGCGCGGGAACTGCTGTCGAGCACCGCCGGCACCCAGGCACGGGTCGATCAGGCCCTGGCGGCGGAACGGACCGCGACCGCCAAGGTGCTGGCAGCGCAGGCGCAGGTGCGCCAGGCCCAGATCAACCTCGGCTATACCGAGATCAACGCGCCCATCACCGGGCGGATCGGCCGCAGCCAGATCACGCCCGGCAATGTCGTGGGCCCGGGCAGCGGCGTGTTGGCGACGATCGTCAGCCAGGAGCCGATGCATGTCGCCTTTCCGGTGCCGATGCGCACGGCCCTGGAGCTGCGCACCCGCTATGCCGACCAGGGCGGGTTCGAGGCGGTGGTGATCCGGCTGCGGCTCCCGGACGGGCGCACCTTCGGCCCGGCGGGCCGGCTCGACTTCGTCGACATCGAGGTCGCCCGCGGCACCGACACGATCACGCTGCGCGGCACCATCCCCAACCCGATCCTGGCGCCCGGCGAGGGTGGCGGGGCCGGCCTGCGGGAGCTGACCGAGGGCGAGTTCGTCACGGTCATGCTGGAGGCCGCCCAGCCGGTCGAGCAACTCACCGTTCCCCGCGAGGCGGTGCTGTCCGACCAGCGAGGCGACTTCGTCTACGTGATCGCGGCGGAGAACCGGGCCGAGCGCCGCCCGGTCCGGCTCGGCCAGTCCACGGCCGGCTCGGTCGTGATCCTGGAGGGGCTGCAGGCCGGCGAGCAGGTGGTGCTGGAAGGCATCCAGCGGGTCCAGCCGGGCATGCAGGTCGTCCCGGGGCCAGCCGGGTTCGACGCCCGGACGATGGGCGGGACCACCGCGAGCGGGACCTGAGCCGATGCTGTCCGCGATCTTCATTCATCGCCCGCGCCTGGCGATCGTGATCTCGGTCGTGATCACGCTGGCCGGCCTGCTCGCCATGCTGCGCATCCCGGTGGCCCAGTTGCCCGACATCGTGCCGCCGCAGGTCTCAGTGTCCGCCGTCTATCCCGGCGCATCCGCGGACGTGGTCGAATCGACGGTGGGCCAGCCGCTGGAATCCAGCGTCATCGGCACCGACCAGATGATCTACATGAAGAGCACCAGCGGCAATGACGGCAGCTACAACCTGACCGTCAGCTTCGCGCTCGGCACCGACCCCGACATCAACACGGTCAACGTCAACAACCGGGTGCAGACCGCGCTGTCCCAGCTTCCCCAGGAGGTGCAGCGCCAGGGCCTGACCGTGCAGAAGCGGTCATCTTCGATCCTCCAGTTCATCATGATGACCAGCGAGGATCCTACCCACGACCTCCTGTTCCTCACCAATCTCGGCACGATCAGCGTGCTCGACGAGCTGTCGCGCACGCCTGGCATCGGCCAGGCCACCCTGTTCGGCCAGCTCAACTATTCCATGCGGATCTGGTTCGACACCCAGCGCCTGGTCAGCCTGAAGCTGGCGCCCTCCGACGTGGTGCAGGCGATCCAGGCGCAGAACGTGCAGGCCCCGGTCGGCCGGATCGGTGCCGAGCCGGTGCCGCACGACCAGCGGCTACAGATGAACGTGCGGACGCAAGGGCGCCTGTCCAGCCCGGAGGAGTTTGGTCAGATTGTGCTGCGCGCCAACCCAGACGGCTCGGTGCTGCGGGTGCAGGACGTCGCCCGCGTCGAGCTCGGCGCGCAGAACCAGGACACCTTCACCCGCCTGAACGGCCAGAACGCCGTCGGCATGGGCATCTTCCTCGCACCCGGCGCCAATGCGGTGAGTGCTGCCGAGGCGGTCCGCAACACGCTGGCCACGGTCGGCACACGCCTGCCCGAGGGGGTGCGGATCCAGGCGGTCTACGATTCGACCGTCTTCGTGAACGAGACGATCGCCACGGTCATCCACACGCTGATCGAAGCCTTCGTCATCGTCGGCATCGTGGTGTTCGTGTTCCTGGGCTCCTGGCGCGCCGCCCTCATCCCGCTGATCGCGGTGCCGGTCAGCTTGATCGGCACCTTCGCCGTGCTGCTGCTGATGGGCTACTCGGCCAACACCGTGTCGCTGCTGGCGATGGTGCTGGCGATCGGCATCGTGGTCGACGATGCGATCGTAGTGGTGGAGAATGTCGAGCGCGTGATGGAAGAGGAGCCCGAGCTCTCTCCGGCCGAGGCCACCCGCAAGGCGATGGCGCAGATCACTGCGCCGGTCATCGCCATCACCATGGTGCTCCTGTCGGTGTTCGTGCCGATCGCCTTCATCCCAGGCATCTCCGGCGAGCTGTTCCGCCAGTTCGCGGTGACGATCAGTGCTGCGATGGTGTTCTCCGCGTTCAACGCGCTGACCCTCTCGCCGGCCTTGTGCGCCGTCCTGATGCGCCATGGCGGGCCCAGGCGCGGGATCATGGCCTGGATCTCCCGCCGGATCGACAATGTGCGCGACGGCTATGCCGCGGTGGTGGCCAGGACCCTGCGCCTATCCGCCCTGGCGCTGGTGCTGGTAGGCGTGTTCGCCGCCGGGACCTATGGGCTGTCCTTGCGCACACCGACCGGCTTCCTGCCGGAGGAAGACCAGGGCGCCTTCTTCATCCATGTGCAGCTCCCGGCCGGCGCCTCGGTCGCGCGCACCTCGGAGGCGGTGGCACGGGTCGAGCAGATCCTGGGCGACCTGCCCCAGGTCCGGGACGTGGTCTCGGTGGTGGGCTACTCGCTGCTGGACAGCGTGTCGGCCAGCAACGCCGCCTTCATGATCGCCCAGCTCCGGCCGTTCGAGGAGCGGACCGGGCCCGGAGATTCGGCACAGGCGCTGATCGCCCGGGTGGCCGAGAATGCCCGGGGGATCCGCAGCGCCGACATCCTGCCCTTCAACCTGCCCCCGGTCGTGGGCCTCTCCACCACGGGCGGGTTCGAGTACCAGCTCGAGAGCCTGCAGGGTGCTGATCCCGAGGCGATGGGCAGCGTGATGCGCGGCCTGGTCGGCGCCGCCAATGCCGATCCCCGGCTCTCCGCAGTGTTCTCGACCTATACGTCCGCCAATCCGTCGATCTTCCTAGACATCGACCGGACCAAGGCGCAGACGCTGGGGCTCGACGTCAGCAACGTCTTCACCACCCTGCAGGCGACGCTCGGCAGCTATTATGTCAACGACTTCAACCTGTTCGGCCGCACCTGGCAGGTGAACCTCCAGGGCGAGGCCGCCGACCGACGCGACCTCGACGCGCTCTGGAAGATCGAGATCCGCAACAGCCAGGGCGAGATGGTGCCGCTGCGTGCGATCGCCGAAGTGAGCACGGTCACCGGGCCGCAGGTCGTCACCCGCTACAACAACTACCGCTCGGTCACCATCAATGGTGGCCCGGCCGAAGGGGTTTCCTCGGGCGAGGGGCTGGCGGCGATGGCCGAGGTATCGGCTGCCACCCTGCCCCCGGGCTACGCCTTCGAATGGACCGGGACCGCGTACCAGGAGCAGCAGGCGAGCGGCCAGACCGGGATCATCCTGGGGCTGGCGGTACTGTTCGCCTATCTGTTCCTGGTGGCGCTCTACGAGAGCTGGGTCATCCCGATCCCGGTGCTTCTGTCGGTGATCGCCGGCGTGCTGGGCGCCTTTGCCGGCGTGCTGTTCACCGGGCTCACCCTCGACCTCTACGGGCAGATCGGGCTGGTCGTGCTGATCGCCCTGGCCGCGAAGAACGGCATCCTGATCGTGGAGTTCGCCAAGGAGCAGCGCGAGGCCGGCCGCTCGATCCGGGACGCCGCGGCGATGGCCGCGAGGCTCAGATTCCGCGCGGTGATCATGACCTCGCTGGCCTTCATCCTGGGCCTGGTGCCGCTGGTCTGGGCATCAGGCGCTTCCGAGGTGTCGCGGCATCATGTCAGCACCCCGGTGTTCGCCGGGATGATCGCCGCCAGCTCGATCGGCATCTTCCTGATCCCGATGCTCTACGTGGTCTTCCAGCACATGCGGGAATGGACGCACCGCCGCTTCGGCAGCACCAGTGCTGCCCGGCCGCGCGGGGAGCAGCCGGGCCCGGCGGAATGACCGCCGGGCGTCACAGGAGGGGCGAGAGGAGCCGGGCCGCGGAATCGCGCAGACGCAGCAGGATGCTGCGCGCCTCGTATTTCGCGACGCTGAACTCGCGCAGCGCTCCAGGTCCCGCACGAAGCAGTCTTCCAGCTCGCGCCCGAGCCGATCGAGCAGACCGTGGAGTCGACGCTGATCGTCTTGGCGTGCAGGTAGCCGGCCTCGTAGAGGAACACGCGCACGCCAGCATTGACAGCGTCCACGATGTAGGTGTGTTGCCCGCCCAGTCGGCCAGCGGGTCGACCGATGGCTTGGCACTCAGCATCACCTTGACGTCTACCTGGGCCAGGGCCGGGCTTCCAGTCGAGCCCGAGCCAGCAGGCGAGCGGGCGATCGGTTCATCATGAATCCGTGCCCACCGGACCTGCCCCTGCGCGTGGCCCCGGCAGCTCGCTTCCATGGATCGGCTTTCGGTTTGGCCCGACGATGGCCGACCGCGGCACTCCTGATCCAGAGAGCCGGCAGGGCAGCATCCTGCGGCCGGAGCAAACATCGGCCGCGGCCCGCTTGATCGCAGGGCACTTCCTGGCCAAGACGGCAGCAGGCAATGGAGGAGCGGCACGGTGACGGAACCCTACGACGCCATCATCATCGGTGGCGGGCATAACGGTCTCGTGTGCGCGGCCTATCTCGCCAGGGCCGGGCTGAAGCCGCTCGTCCTGGAGCGCCGCCCGGTATTCGGCGGGGCGGCGGTGACCGAGGAGATCGCACCGGGCTTCCGGGCGTCGATCTTCTCCTACCTGATGAGCATCCTCCACCCGCGCATCCAGGCCGACCTGGAGCTCGCGCGCCACGGCCTCGTGGTCATGCCGTGCAGCGACATGCTCTCGCCTCTGGACGGCGACGACTATATCGTCTTCTCCGACAACGTGCAGCGGACCCAGCAGAGCTTCGCCCGGTTCAGCAAGAAGGACGCGGCGATCTATCCGGAGTTCGATCGCTTCCTGAACGAGAATGCCGACGTCTTCCGCAAGCTGCTCTGGGAGACGCCGTTCGATCCCACCAGGCGCGACTGGAAGACGGTCAAGCAGATCTTCGGCTTCGCCAAGCGCAACCGGAAGTACGGCGACAAGTTCTTCCGCGTCTACGACATGCTCACCATGAGCGCCTACGACTTCCTGTCGAAATGGTTCGAGGACGACCGGATCAAGGCGGTGCTCGCCTATTATGCCTCGATCGGCACGTTCGCCGGCCCCAAGACGCCCGGCAGCGCGTACGTGATCATGCATCACGTCATGGGCGAAAATGCGGGGGCGGGCGGCTGGGGCTTCGTGCGCGGCGGCCAAGGTGCCATCTCCGCCGCGATCGCCGCGTCCGCCACCGAGCACGGTGCAGTCATCCAGACCGACAGCCCGGTAAAGGAGGTCCGGGTGGTGGACGGGCGGGTGCGCGGCGTCACCACCGCAGACGGGCGGGAATACCCGGCGCCGATCGTGATCTCCAACGCGCATGCCAAGCTGCTCTACCTGAACCTGGTCGGCGAGCGGCATCTGCCGGCCGAACTGGTCGCGGACATCAAGGGCTACCGGAGCTTCTCGACCGCGTTCAAGGCCAACCTCGCGGTCGAGCGGCCGCCGCAGTACCGCTGCATGGACCGGGTGCGGGCGGACGGTGCGCTGGGCAACTGGACCTATCCGACCTATGTCCACATCGCCCCGGACATCGACTATCTGGAACGGGCCTATGACGACGCCAAGCATGGCTGGTACTCGTCGGCACCGTTCATCACGCCGGTGGTGCCGACCATCGTCGACGACACTCTGGCGCCCAAGGGCAAGCATGTCGTCAACCTGTTCGGCGGCCATGCGCCCTACGAGCTGAAGAACGGCGACTGGGCGACCGAGAAGGACAAGTTCCGCAAGACCGTGCTGGACACGATGGACCGGTTCGCCCCGGGCTTCTCGAACGACATCATCGGCGGCCAGTTCCTGATCGCCCAGGACATCGAGAACATCGTCCACCTGCCGCAGGGCCACATCTTCCAGGGCGAACTCAGCGCCGACCAGCTGTTCTTCAAGCGCCCGGTCCCGCACCACGCCGACTATCGCACCCCGATCCAGGGCCTCTACCTGTGCGGCGCCTCGACCCATCCGGGCGGTGGTGTGTCCGGGATCAACGGCTACAACGCCGCGCGCGAGATCCTGGCGGACCGCGGCACTAGGTCCGGCATGGGCTACGCGGCGAGCTGACCGGTCTGGCCCATAGGGAAGAACGACCAGCCAGGGCGCGATCTTTGCACCCGGACAGGCACCACGGGCACCGCCGGCGGACTGGTGCGACTGGTGTGCAAGTTCACGTTCACGGATGCGGTGAAGGACGATTCGGATCCGAGCCAGGACACGGATCGGCCGGCCTGAGCGCCTGTCTTGTGGAGGGGCGATGCCAGCCGGCTCTGGTCACTCCGACGACACCGCCCAGGGCAGGAAGGATCAGAGGCTGGCCGGCTTCAATCCCTTAGCTTGCCGGCCGGCAGGACCACCGTCAGGCACGCGCAGCCGCACCTTGCCCAGGACCAGCAGGGTTGCGAGCAGCAGGATCAGGCTGGCGGCGGCAAAGACACCGGCAGCCCCGCTCATGTCGAAGATCGCGCCACCGCCCGCGGCACCGAGCGCGATCGCCAGCTGGACCGCCGCCACAATCAGGCCGCCGGCGCTTTCCGCCTCATCGGGTACCGTGCGGGTGACCCAGGTGGACCAGGCGACCGGGACTGCGCCGAAGGCCAAGCCCCACAGCGCCACCATCAGGAAGACGACGAAAGGTGCGGCATCGAGCATGACAAGGCCCAGGCCGAGTGCGGCCATCAGGAGCGGCATCGATACCAGGGTCAGGCGCAGGCTCCGTTCCAGGAGCGGGCCGGCCAGCAGCGTGCCGATGAAGTTGGCGAGGCCGAAGCCCAGCAGGATGCCGGACACGGCAGCGATGCCCGCACCGGTCGCTCCCTCGAGATAGGGGCGCAGATAGGTGAAGAAGGCGAAATGGCCGGTGAACACCAGCACCACCGCGACCATGCCGGCGGCGACGCCGGGACGCAGCAGCACCTCGGCCAGGGTGCGCAG
>NZ_WUJP01000960.1 GCF_009806515.1 Geminicoccus flavidas
GCGAGTGGTACCGCTCGGCGCCATGCTCGGCAGGGTCAGGAACTGCACGACGAGGGTCACGAGACCCAGTGCTGCCGCGACCACGAACACGCTGCGCCAGCCCAGCGCTTCGCCCAGATAGCTGCCGACTGGTGCGGCCAGGATCGTGGCAGCCGAGACCCCGCTGAAGATGATCGACAGGGCGCGCGGGACCAGCTCTTGCGGAACGAGCCGCATCGCGACCGCGGCCGAAATGGTCCAGAACCCGCCGAGTGCCACGCCCAGCAGTACTCGGCCGAGCAGGAGGAGCGGCAGGCTGCCGGCAAGCGCAACCAGAAGGTTCGACCCAATCAGCAGGACGGAGAAGGCCAGGAGCACCAGGCGCCGGTCCAGCCGCCGCGTTGCGGCGGCGATCAGGAGGCTCGTAACCAGGGCGACCAGTGCGGTGGCGGTCACGGCCTGGCCCGCAATACCCTCGGTGATGCCGAGATCGCGCGCGATCGGCGGCAGCAGGCTGGCGGGCAGGAACTCGGCGGTCACCAGCCCGAACACGCCGAGCGCCATCGAGACTACGGCCGGCCAGGCCGGCTGGTCCGGCGCTGCCGCGGTCGCGGGTCGGCTGGTCTGTCTGCTCATCCGGTCATCCTTCCCCGCAGGGGAACGTCACTTGGCCGGAGGTTAGGATCGACAGGCCATACGACCTATGCCATCAGATCCGGTATGATTGATCGATCGTCCGGAACTGCTGCACAAACCCGCCCATTGCAGCTTGCGCCCGACCTGGTGAGCGAGCTGCTCATGGGCATGCGCCTGCAGGGCGTGCGGTACCGGCGCATCGAGGTGACGCCGCCCTTCGGGATCGGCTTCGGCCGGGAGGAAGGCCGTGCACAGTTTCATTTCGTCGTGCGCGGCGAGCCGGTGCTGCGCAGCCCAGGCGGCGCGGTCCATGTGCTGGCACCGGGATCGGCCGTGTTGCTGCCGCGCGGCGGCTCGCACGACCTCCTGTCCGCGCCGGACCTGCCAAGCCGCGACATTGCAAGTTTCGCGCAGGCTTGCCTCTGCCAGACTGTCAGCACCGTGCAGTGGTGCGACAGCGAGGCGTGCCGGTCGAAGAACACGGTGATCTTCAGCGGCAGCATGGAGCTCGACCTTGGCAGCATGCATCCGCTCGTTGCGCTGATGCCCGAGGTGATGTCGGTGGGCACGCTGCTCGCGCGCTACCCGGAGATCCTGCCCATGCTGGAGGCGATGGAACGCGAGGCCCAGGGCGAGCGGGCCGGGTTCGCCGGGATCCTGGCGCGGCTCGCTGACGTGGTGGCCGCGTTCATCGTCCGCGGCTGGGTCGAGTGCGGCTGCGGGGATGCGTCGGGATGGATCGAGGCCCTGCGCGACCCCCGGCTCGGCCGGGTGATCGCCGCCCTGCATCGCGATCCCGGGCGGCGGTGGACGGTGGCCGAGCTCGCAGCGGAGATGGGCAGCTCCCGCTCGGTGTTCGCCGAGCGATTCCTGGCCGTGACCGGCATGACTCCGGTCCGCTACCTGACCGAGCTGCGCATGCGCCTGGCCGCGCAATGGATCGGCCGCGACGGGGTTCCGATCGACACCGCGGCATACCGGCTGGGTTATGGGTCACAGGCTGCCTTCAGCCGTGCCTTCAAGCGGGTGGTGGGGCAGCCGCCCGGAACGGTGCGGGCACCGGCGGAGCGGCCTACCACGGCCGCCTGACCGGCCGTACTTGCCGCCGGTAAGGATCTTCCTTACATAGCGGACAGCAGGAGGCGGCTCCATGATCACGAGCAGGATCACCAGCAAGGCGCAGACCACCATCCCTCAGCCGGTGCGGGCGGCACTCGACCTGAAGACCGGAGACGAGCTGGTCTATGAGATCCAGGAGGATCGGGTGATCATCACCAAGCCCAAGCAGCGGCCGGCCGAGGATCCGTTCGCCACCTTCAATGAGTGGGAGAGCGAGGCGGACCAGGAGGCCTATGCCTGGTTCTGAGCCGGGCCTCGCACCGGGCGACATCATCCGGGTCCCCTTTCCTTATGTCGACCGCAACCGCCGCCAGCACCGCCCGGCTCTGGTCGTCTCCCGGGGCGGGATCGGCCCCGACGGCAGCCTGCTCTGGGTGGTGATGATCACCAGCGCCGCCAACCAGGGTTGGGCGGACGACATCCTGATCGAGGGCCACGAATCGGTAGGCCTGCCGGTGGCCTCGGTGATCCGGCCGGTCAAGATCGCCACCATCGAGACCACGTGGGCGGAGCGGGTCGGTCGGCTGCCGGAGGCGACCTTTGCGCGGGTGCGCTCCATCCTGGCCAGCCTGCTCGGTGTGGCCCATTAGCGACCAGGGCCGCTGCACAAGACGGGAGAAGGACATGGCCGATCGCTTCGACATGAGCGGCAAGGTGGCACTGGTCACCGGTGCGTCGGGCGGGCTCGGTCGGCACTTCGCCCAAGTGCTGGCGCTGGCGGGCGCCGAGGTCGTGCTGGCCGCACGGCGGCAGGACGCGCTGACCGAGGCGGCGGCCGCAATCCGGTCAGCCGGCGGCAGGGTCCGCAAGGTCGGCCTGGACGTCACGGATGCCGGCTGGGTGGATCAGGCGTTCCAGGAGGCCGGGCCGGTCGACGTGCTGGTCAACAATTCGGGCGTCGCTACCACGGTCACCGCCATCGAAATGGACGAGGCCGACTGGGACCGGATCGTTGACACCAACCTGAAGGGTGCTTGGCTCGTGTCGCGCGCCTTCGCACGCCAGGCGGTCGCGGCCAAGCGCGAAGGTGCGATCGTCAACATCGCCTCGATCCTGGGCCTGCGCGTGGCGGGCCTTGTCTCAGCCTATGCCGCGTCGAAGGCCGGCCTGATCCAGCTCACCCAGGCCATGGCGCTGGAACTGGCCCGCCACCGGATCCGGGTGAACGCCCTGGCACCGGGCTATATCGAGACCGACATCAACCGCGACTTCTTCGCGACCGAGCGCGGCAAGGCCCTGATCGCCCGCATCCCGCAGCGGCGCCTGGGCCAGCAGGAGGACCTGGACGGGCCGCTCCTCCTCCTGGCCAGCGATGCCTCAAGGTTCATGACCGGGTCGGTCGTCGCGGTCGACGGGGGGCACCTGGTCAGCTCGCTCTGAGCCGCTCCCTTTGCCTTAGGCGCCTTGCTGCGGGCGCATGTCGGCGGGATCAATCCCGGCCACTACCACCGGCTTCTTCATCGCGTCGCGGCGGAACGGCTCGCCCAGCTCCTGGTTCAGGATCACCTCGATGAAGATGGTCTCGCCCTTCATCTGGGCCGCACAGGCCGAGGCCAGTGCTTCGGTCAACTCGGCCGGGGTGCGCACCTGCACGCCCTTCAGGCCGCAGGCATCGGCGACCTTGGCGCAGCTGAGCTTCGGGTTCAGCTCGGTGCCGACGAAGTTGTTATCGAACCAGAGTGTCGTGTTGCGCTTCTCCGTACCCCATTGGTAGTTGCGGAAGATCACCATGGTGATTGCCGGCCAGCCGTCCCGGCCGATCGAGGTCATCTCGTTCATCGAGATGCCGAACGCGCCGTCGCCGGCAAAGCCCACCACCGGCACGTCCGGGCAAGCCGATCTTAGCGCCGACAATCGAGGGCAGGCCGTAGCCGCAGGGGCCGAACAGGCCGGGTGCCAGATATCTGCGACCCTCTTCGAAGCTCGGATGGGCGTTGCCGATCGCACAATTGTTGCCGATGTCGGTGGAGATGATCGCGTCCGCCGGCAGCGCCGCCTGGATTGCCCGCCAAGCCTGGCGCGGTGACATGCGCTCGGGCTCGCGCGCGCGCGTCGGCGTTCCAGCTGGTGCCAGGATCGTCGTCCTCGTGGTCCATCGAGGAGAGTTCCTGGAGCCAGGCCGAACGGGTCTGGTGGATGAGTGCCTGGCGCTCGGCCCGCCCGGCATCGCCCGCCTCGGACGAGAGCTGCGTCAGGATGGCGCGCGCCACCTGCCCGGCATCGCCGCAGATGCCGACCGTGATCCGCTTGGTGAGCCCGATCCGGTCGGGATTGATGTCGACCTGGATGACCTTGGCCTGCTTCGGCCAATAGTCGATGCCGTAGCCTGGCAGGGTCGAGAAGGGGTTGAGCCGGGTGCCGAGCGCCAGCACCACGTCGGCCTTGGCGATCAGCTCCATGGCGGCCTTGGAGCCGTTATAGCCCAACGGGCCCACCGCCAGGCGGTGGCTGCCGGGGAAGGCGTCGTTGTGCTGGTAGCCGGCGCAGACCGGTGCATTCAGCCGCTCGGCGAGCGCCACCGAATCCGGAATGGCGCCGCCGATCACCACGCCCGCCCCGTTCAGAATCACGGGAAAGCGCGCTTCGGACAGAAGCTTCGCCGCTTGGGCGATCGCCGCTTGGGCGATCGCCTCCCGGCCGCCGGCCGGCCGCTCCAGCCGCACCATCTGCGGCAGCTCGATGTCGATCACCTGGGTCCAGAAGTCGCGCGGGACGTTGATCTGGGTCGGGGCCAAGCCGCGCCAGGCCTTCTCGATCACCCGGTTCAGCACCTCGGCGATCCGGACCGGGTCGCGCACCTCCTCCTGATAGCAGACCATGTCCTGGAACAGCGCCATCTGCGGCACTTCCTGGAAGCCGCCCTGCCCCATCGTCCGGTTCGCTGCCTGGGGCGTGACCAGGAGCATCGGGGTGTGATTCCAGTAGGCGGTCTTGACCGCGGTCACGAAGCCGGTGACGCCCGGGCCGTTTTGGGCGATCGCCATGCCCATCCGGCCGCTGGCCCGCGTGTAGCCGTCGCACATGATCCCGGCATTCCTCTCGTGCGCACAGTCCCAGAACGTGATGCCAGCTTTGGGGAACAGGTCGGAGACCGGCATCATCGCCGAGCCGATGATGCCGAACGCATGCTGGATGCCGTGCATCTGCAGGACTTTGACGAAGGCCTCTTCGGTGGTCATTTCATTGGTGCGGCTTTCCTCCCCCGACCGCTGTGTCAGGCTGCCCCGAAGCTGTCGGCCAGTATGGCGCTTGTCGATCACGATGTTGCGTAGCTTCCAGCCAGGACGGTCATGTCCAGCACCACGATCATGCCGGCCCGCTCGCCCGAAGACATCGCCGCCGCCGCCCGGCTGTTCCGCGCCTATGCCGCATCGCTTTCGGTCGACTTGGCCTACCAGGACTTCGCGGCCGAGCTGGCAGGCCTGCCCGGCGGCTATGCACCGCCCGCGGGCGCGGTCCTGCTGGCGCGTGACAAAGCCGGTCAGGAACTCGGCTGCGTGGCGCTCCGCCCGCTCGACCCGCCATCCATGTGCGAGATGAAGCGCCTCTACGTAGCACCCGCAGGCCGGGGCCTGGGGCTCGGCCGGGCACTGGTCGAGGCCGCGCTCGCGGCTGCCAGAGCTGCTGGCTATCGCGGGATGCGCCTGGACACGCTGCCCGACATGACGGCTGCCATCGCGCTCTACCGGCAGATGGGCTTCCGGCCGATCCCGGCCTATTACGAGACCCCAGTGGCGGGCACGTTGTTCCTGGGTCGGCCCCTGCAGGACGACGCTGACTCCTAGTGTCGATGCCATGATGCTGGCAGTGCGCTCCGGGAGACGTGCTGTCCGGCGCATTCCCCCGCACGTCACCGGAAGAACACGATAGTCACCGTACTCTGCGAACAGCACCACATGGGTAACTGTCCTTAAAGTCCCTGCATCGCGACTGCCTGCGGATGACAGGTCCATGATCACCGCCGACCAGGCCCATGACGTCATCACAGCCGCCCGATCGACGGCGACGGAACTGGGCGTGACCGTGAACATTGCGGTGCTGGATTCCGGTGGCCATCTGAAGGCCTTCTGCCGGATGGATGGGGCCGTGCTCGGCTCCATCGACGTGGCAATGCGCAAAGCGCGTACTGCCGTCCTGTTCGGGTGCGAAAGCGAGACCGTCTGGGAGTACTGCCGGCCGGGTGCTGCTGCTCCCGCACTGGAACTCAGCAATGACGGCTTGGCCCCGTATGCGGGCGGCATCCCGCTTCGCGCTCCGAGCGGCACGCTGATCGGCGCCATCGGGGTCTCCGGTGCCGCCATAGCCCAGGACCTGGAGATCGCCCGGGCCGGTGCCGCCGCCTGCCGGCCCTGACCAAACTCCTGCCCCCGTCCGCCGCGGTGCGATCGTTGCCCCGGCACTTCCTCCAGAGGATCCAGCCCCATGTCCAAGACCATCCTCGTCACCGGCGCCGGCTCGGGCTTCGGCAAGGCCGCCGCCATCGGCATGGCCAGGAACGGCCACACCGTCATCGCCACGGTGCATGTCGCCTCGCAGGTAACACCTCTTCGGGAGGAGGCCAGGGCCCTCGACCTGCGCAACCTGCGGGTCGAGCGCCTCGACCTGACCGATCCCTACGACATCGCCCAGGCGCAGACCTTCGACATCGACGTGCTCTGGAACAATGCCGGCATGGGCGAGGCCGGACCCGTGTTCGAGATCCCCCTCGACCTCGTGCGCAAGAACTACGAGGTCAACGTCTTCCTGCCCCTGCAGCTCACCCAGGGCTTCGTGCGCAAGTGGATCGACAGGAAAAAGCCGGCCAAGATCGTGTTCACCTCCTCGATGGGCGGCCTGTTCACGCCGGCCAACTGGGGCGTGTACGTCTCGACCAAGCATGCGCTGGAAGCGGTCGCGGAGGCATTGCAGCAGGAACTGCGGCCGTTTGGGATCAAGGTCCAGACCGTCAATCCCGGCGCCTTCTATACCGGCTACAACGAGACGATGGCCGACGCGCCGTTCCGGTGGCTGGACGATGCCAGACACGTCACCAGGCGCGCCGCACTGCGCGCCGAGTTCGACCGCTTCCTGCAGGCACCGGACGGCCACCTGGATGCACGGGAGATGATCGAGCGGATGATCGAGATCGTGCCGGCGGACAGCGGCCGTTTCCGCAACGTCGTGCCGAAGGCGACCGAGGACATGCTGAAGGAGCACCAGCTGGCTGCCTGGGAGAACCCGATCTGAGGCCGGCCACTGGCCAGGAGACAGACCAACATGCGCATGTTCACCTTTATCCCGGTTCTTGTGGTCGCCTCATTCATGGGAAGCTTCGGCATGGCTCAGGCTGACGAGAGCGTGGCAGAGCGCAACAAGGCGATCGTCCGGGCGAGCTTCGATGCCTGGACTGCCGGGACCGGCAACCCGTTCGAGCTGCTGGCCGAAGACGCGACCTGGACCATCACCGGCAATTCAGCGGCAGCCGGCAGCTATGCCGGCAAGGAGGCCTTCCTAAGCGAGGTCATCCGGCCGTTCAACGCCCGCATGAGCGCCGGCCTCAAGCCTGCGATCCAGGACATCTATGTCGACGGCGACATGGTGATCGTCCTGTTCGACGCCAGCGGAACGGCACGGGACGGGCAGACTTATGCCAACACCTACGCCTGGTTCCTCGGCATGCGGGATGGCCTGATCCTCCGGGCGCAGGCCTTCTTCGACAGCATCGCCTTCGATGATCTGTGGGCCCGGGTGGAGCCCGGGCCGTCGCGCTGACCGCAGCCTTCGGCCGATATCTGGCCTGTGGCGCCATTCTGACGCATAACCGCTTCGGTCCGAAGTTGGGCTACTTTGCCGACAGGCGCGTTCATCGGGGGCGGCGATGAGTGGGATGGCTGCGGCGCACCGTCATGCTCCATTAGCCCTGTCCGCGCGGGAAGGTGGCGACCTCCATTCGTCGCCGCAGCGCCAGGCTTTCGAGATCTGCCGCGGCGTGATCGCAGGGCCGCTGCCGACCGCCGCGGAGATCCCGGAGCACGGCACCCTGCTCACAGCCCGGTGGCCGCACCGCGAGATGCACGAGGTGATCCCGGCCCTGCCGGTCCATACGATCGGCGCCTATTATGGGGTACCATCGCCGCGGGTCTGGCACTGCGGCCACCTACGCCTGGCCGGCGTGGGCCGCCCCGGGACCGTGGCCGTGGTGCCGGCGGATTGGGGCGGCTACTGGGACATCGATCAGGGATCGTCGCTTTCCTACGTGATGCTTAGCGACGCGCGTCTTCAGGCCTTCGCGGCACCGCTCTCGCGCGGCCGCCGGGTGGAGCTCCTGCCGCGCGTCGGCGAGCCGGATGCAATCGGCGCGCACATCCTGCGGGCACTTGGGCGCCTTGCCGGCCGGCCGGATCGGGCGAAGCGGCTGCTGGTCGAGCAGGCACTCGACCTGCTCTGCACCCATCTGATGCGGGTCCACTCGTCCCTGGGCCAGCCGGCGGCACGCTCACCCGCACGTGGTCTGCCCGCCTGGCAGCTGCGGCGCGTGACCGGCTACATGGCCGAGCGGCTGGGCGAGGATGTCGGGCTGGACGAGCTGGCGGAGCTGATCTCGCTGAGCCGCTCCCATTTCTGCACGGCGTTCCGCCACGCGACCGGCGTCACGCCGCATGCCTGGCTGACGCGGCTGCGGCTGGAGCGCGCCCAGGAGATGCTGCGCGATCCCCGGATGCGGATCATCGATGTGGGGCTGGCGGTGGGCTACCAGACGCCGTCCGCCTTCACGGCCGCCTTCCGCCGCTTCACCGGCACCAGCCCCTCGGCCTATCGCCGGCAGATCTGACCTTCGGCCGCCGGCGGCGACGGGCTCAACCCAGCGCCCGGGCCCGCTCGCGCAGCTCGAACTTCTGAATCTTGCCGGTCGAGGTCTTGGGCAGGGTGCCGAAGACCACGGTGCGCGGGCACTTGTAGTGAGCGAGGTTGGCGCGGCAGAAGGCGATCACATCCTGGGCCGTGACCTCGCCCGCATCGGGCTTCAGGGTGACGAAGGCACAAGGTGTTTCGCCCCATTTCGGGTCCGGCCGCGCCACCACCGCCGCCTCCATGATCGCCGGGTGGCGGTAGAGCACCTCCTCGACCTCGAGCGAGCTGATGTTCTCGCCGCCCGAGATGATGATGTCCTTGGCGCGGTCCTTGACCTCGACATAGCCGTCCGGGTGGAGCACCGCGAGATCGCCGGTGTGCAGCCAGCCATCGGCAAGCGTCCGGTCGGTCTCGGCCGGGTTCTTGAAGTAGCCCTTCATCACCGTGTTGCCGCGCAGGGCCAGTTCGCCCAGCGTCTGGCCGTCGGCCGGCACTGGCTCGCCGGTCGTGGTGTCGAGCACGGTCTGCGCCTGCATGGTCAGGTTGCGCACGCCCTGGCGCGCCATCAGCATGCCGCGCTCCTCCAGCTTCAGCCCGACCCAGGCTTCCTGCGGCGCGCAGCCGGTGGAGGGACCATAGCACTCGGTCATGCCGTAGAGATGGGTCAGCCGGAAGCCCATGCGCTCCATGCCCTCGATCACCGCGCTGGGCGGTGCCGCCCCGCCGGTCGCGATCTCGACCGGGCCGTGCTCGAACCGCACTGCCCTTGCTTCGGGCGAATGGAGCAGCAGGGTCAGCACCACCGGTGCCGCGCACAGATGTGTCACCCGGTGCTCCTGGATCAGCTGGAAGATCCGGGCCGGGTCAATCTGCGGCAGGCAGACGTGCCGGGCACCCACCGCCGTGACCGCCCAGGGATAGGTCCAGCCGTTGCAGTGGAACATCGGCAGGGTCCAGAGATAGACCGATTCCGGGCGCAGGCCGAACGTGATCACGTTGCCGAGCGCGTTCAGATAGGCGCCGCGATGATGGTAGAGGGCGCCCTTGGGATTGCCGGTGGTGCCGGACGTGTAGTTGAGCGCGATGGAATCCCACTCGTCCGCGGGGCCCTGCCACGATGCCGGGGTGGCCGCCGCCAGGGCCTCGTCATAGTCGAGGCCGCCCGCGCGTGGTGCCTGATCCGCCCCGATCACGACGAGCTTCGGCCGGGTTTCCAGTTGGTTCAGCGCGGCCTCGGCCACCGGCAGCAGGCTCGCATGGACGATGAAGACCCGGGCTTCCGCATGGGCCAGGATGCCGGCCACCGCTGGCGGATCCAGCCGGGTATTGATCGCGTTCAGGATCGCACCGGCGAGCGGCACGCCGAAATGGGCCTCCAGCATCTCCGGCACGTTCGGTGCCAGCACCGACACGACCTCGCCACG
>NZ_WUJP01000961.1 GCF_009806515.1 Geminicoccus flavidas
ACCGACACCTAGCTCCTGGAGCAGGCCGGCCAGCCGCCGGGTGCGCTCGCGCAGTTTCGCATAGGTCAGCCTGCGGTCGTCGTGCACCACGGCGATCTTGCCGGGATAGACGTCGGCGGAGCGGTCGAGGAAGTCAAGCGGACTGAGCGCCGTCCAGTTCGCCCCGCGCGGTGCCAGTCCGTCACCCACCATGCCGCCTCCCCTCGCCTGGAGTTCCTTGACACGCTCCGGCATTTCTGTCGGACTGTCGGACAAACCCGGCAGCCGGTCAAGGGGCGGCCAGGGCAGAAGGAGGCGACATGGCCGAGTCGGACGAGATCGGCACGATCACCGGGACGCTCGACTTCGACCCGCTGCGCCTGCGCCGGTTCCTGTCGAGCGCCCTGGCAGGGATGCAGGGGCCGATGTCGGTCGAGCGGATCGGCGGCGGCCAGTCCAATCCCACCTATTTCGTGAGCTTGCCCGGCCAGCGCTTGGTCCTGCGCAAGCGCCCGGCCGGGCCCACCCTGCCATCGGCACATGCGGTGGATCGCGAGTATCGCGTCCTGAACGCGCTGGCCACGACCGACGTGCCGGTGCCGCGGCCACTTCTGTTCCATGCCGACCCGGACGTGGTGGGCACGCCATTCTACCTGATGGAGCGGCTGGACGGGCGGGTGTTCGACCAGTGCGCCCTGCCCGGCCTGACGCCGCCCGAGCGGCGCGGGATCTATCTGGGCATGGCCGATGCGCTCGCCCGGCTCCATGCGGTCGATCCCGAGGCGGTGGGTCTTGGCGACTATGGCCGGCCCGGCAGCTATTTTTCCCGCCAGCTCGCCCGCTGGTTACGCCAGTGGCGGGAATCGCCGACCGACGACATTCCTGCCTTGGACGAGCTGGTCGCCTGGCTGGAAAGGCACCTGCCTCCGGACGACGGCCGGGTCGCGATCGCGCATGGCGACTTTCGCTTAGGCAACCTCCTGTTCCACCCGAGCGAGCCCCGGGTGATCGGCATCCTCGACTGGGAACTGTCGACGCTGGGCCACCCGTTGGCCGATCTCGGCTTTTGCTGCATGACCTGGCACACCGCGCCGGACGAGTATGGCGGCATCCTGGGCCTGGACCATGCGGCACTGGGCATCCCGTCGGCGGACGAGTTCGTGCAGCATTACCAGCAGCAGGCCAGGCCTGCGGGCGAGCTCCGGCCCTTCCACGTCGTGTTCGCCCTGTTCCGCTTCGCCGTGATCTTCGTCGGCATCGCCGACCGGGCGCGCCGGGGCAATGCCGCAGGCAGCAATGCCGGCGAGATCGGGCGGCTGGCCGGCAACTTCGCCGAGCGTGCCCTCGATCTCGCCAGAGCCAGTTGATCGGAGCCGGGAGACCCATGGATTTCGCCTACTCGCCCAAGGTCGAGGAGCTGCGCACGCGGCTTCAGGCCTTCATGGCCGATCATGTCCTGCCGGAACACCGACGCTGGACCCGGCTGGCCGAAGCCGGCACCTATCCCTTGGAGGTGATCGAGCCGCTCAAGGAACGCGCCAGGTCCCAGGGTCTGTGGAACCTGTTCCTGCCCGGCCTGAAGCCTGACGAGCCTGGTACACGCCTTTCCAACCTGGAATACGCCCCGCTAGCCGAAATCATGGGCCGGATCTCCTGGGCGTCGGAAGTCTTCAACTGCAACGCCCCCGATACGGGCAACATGGAGATCCTACATCTCTTCGCCACGTCCGAGCAGCGGCAACGCTGGCTCGACCCGCTGCTGAGGGGCGAGATCCGCTCGGTCGTCTCGATCACCGAGCCGGACGTCGCCTCCTCCGACCCGACCAATCTGGAAACCCAGATCCGCCGGGACGGCGACCACTACGTCATCAACGGCCGCAAATGGTTCAACACCGGCGCACTCCATCCGAACGCGAAGTTCGTGCTGGTGATGGGCGTCTCCAACCATGAGCCGGACGCACCCCGCCACCAGCGCCATTCCTTCGTGATCGTGCCGATGGACACACCGGGCTTCAGCGTCGTGCGCAACGTGCCGATCATGAACCACCATTCCCCCGAAGGGCATTGCGAGGTCCTGTTCCAGAACGTCCGGGTGCCGGTGACGAACCTCCTGGGCGAGGAACATGCCGGGTTCGCTGTCGCCCAGGCGCGGCTCGGGCCCGGGCGGATCCATCACTGCATGCGCACGATCGGCCAGTGCGAGCTGGCGCTGGAGTTGATGTGCCAGCGTGCCCGCGAGCGCAAGGTGTTCGGCCGGCATCTGTCGGACTTCGCCAACAACCAGGACGCCATCGCCCTGTCGCGCCTGGAGATCGACCAGGCGCGCCTGCTCTGCCTGCGCGCGGCCTGGCTGATGGACACGAACGGCAACCAGGCAGCCAGAGTCGACGTTTCGGCGATCAAGGTGGTGGCGGCACGCCTGCAGACGACCGTGCTGGACCGGGCGATCCAGATCTTCGGTGCCATGGGCCTCTCGAACGACACGCCGCTGGCCTACTTGTGGACCTGGGGGCGCGCGTTGCGCTTCATCGATGGACCCGACGAGGTCCATCTGCGTGTCGTATCGCGCCACGAGCTGAACAGGGCGAAGCAGGAGGCGGCGGATCTGTCGGCCTACTTCACGCCGTCCGGGCCCGATAACGGGTGACGGACGTCCGGATCGAGCGGCTGACGCCGGCCCCTGCCTACCAGGCGGTCTCGCGCACGCTCGAACGGCTGATCATGAGCGGGCAGCTCAAGCAGGGCGAGGCGTTGCCGAGCGAGACCGAGCTGGCCGGCCGGTTCGGCGTCAACCGCTCGACGGTGCGGGAAGGCATCCGGCAACTGGAAGCCCAGGGTCTTCTGCGCCGGGACGGCAGGAAGCGCCTGCTCGTCTCGCGACCGGGCCAAGCCGAGCTGGCGCCCAGCGCCAGCCGGGCGATGCTGCTGGAACAGGTCACCTTTCGGGAGCTCTGGGAGGTGGCGCTGGCGCTGGAGCCCCTGGCGGCCGGGCTCGCCGCCGAGCGCCATCAGCATGAGCTGCTCCAGCGCCTGGAAGCCAATCTCGAAGAAACCGAGGCGGCGATTGCGGCGGGACGGTCGATGGTGGCGCTGGATACGGAGTTCCACAGCCTGGTGGCAGCCGCCACGCTGAACCGCGCCCTGATCCTGGCCCGAGAGCCGATCGGGCTCCTGCTCTACCCGGCCTGCCAGGCGATCGGCCCCCAACTGCCACAGAGCGGCAGCGGCTTGGTCGAGGCACACCGGCAAGTGGTGGCGGCGATCGGCAGGCGGGACCGTACTGCAGCCACTACCTGGATGGCGGAACACATCACCGACCTCAGACGCGCCTGGGAACTGGCCCGGCTGGACCCCGATGGGTCGCCGACAGCAGCCGGTCAGCCTGCCTAGCTGCCCCTCTCAGGGCATCGGGAGGGATGCTCCCGAACAATCCTGCTGGGTCTTGTGAGGTCCCTGCCCTCGCCTGCTGACGGTTCAGCTTGCTGGCGCCGGCAACGCTGCCTGCCTCGAGCGTTAGATGGTTTATCTAGATGAGTTAGAGAGTTAAGGCACGCCTCACTCGGCCTAAGCCCCGGAGAACGCTCAGCTTCTGCTCGTGCCCCGGTTCCCGATGGATCGCCGGATCGTTCCCGATGGATCGGGCCTGCCGTTCCCGAAGTGTCGTGGCAACGTTCCCGATGGATCGGCTGGCGTTCCCGGAGTGTCGAAACAGCGCATCCAGGACTGATTATGTGCCAGTGATTGAATCAGTTTCTTCCGTCGGCGGCAAAGGGACGTTCAAACTTTGCACCGGTGGAGCCGACGGTCGCCACATGATGGCTCATGCTGTGGCATGACCCGACACTTCGGGAACAGCACCGCGGTGATCGGAGCGTCGGCTAACCGGTGACGATGTGCCGGTTCCGGGCATGGTGGCGGCGCACGAAGCCGATGAAGGCCAGCTGGTAGTTGGCCGGAATGCGCGCGGGATCGGCCTCGATCCAGGCACGGAACTCGGCATGGAGCACGTCGTAGTCCCAGCCTGGGCACTCGGTACGCAGCTGCGCCAAGGTTGCCTCGGTAATGGCGCGGTCCTGGAGTGTCCGGTTTGCGGTCACCTTGCGGGCCGTTCCTAGCAAGTCCGGCCTCTTTCTGCCGGCGGACGGCCGTGCGTCATTCTCCTGGCGCCGGCACATGCGCAGGGACGGCTCGGACCGCCCGGACCCGTGCTCCAGCTGGAGCGTGTAGCCGGGCAGCTCGTCACGCTCGACGATCTTCGCGATCTCGAACTTGAAGCGCCGGTAGAGGCCTTCGGCACCGCTCTTCTCGAACAGAGTTGGCAGCGAGATGGCGAAGCCCTCCCCGCCCGCCCCGCCCGCATGCTTGCGCGCCACCTTGTACAGCCAGCGTTCCCGGCCGCCGCTGATGTCGAAATAGGCCCGGTCGATCGACAGGACGCCGCCGGTCATGAGCACGCCCTCGTAGAACCAGTTGGACAGCTCGATGGTCATGCCGCGGCTGCGCTCGGTCCGCTCGTCGACGAGCTGGGTCCAGCCGTCCAGCCAGGAAAAAGTCGCCTCGCGCCGGTTCTCCGCGCGGATGTTGGTCTTGACCGTGGTCGCGACTAGCCGGTCCAGGGCCTGCCCCAGCAGCTCATAGGCCCGGCCGGTGGTGGGTCGGCCGATCGCGCGGAGCAGGTCGTAGGGCATGAGGTTAAGATTGCGCGGGATGTCGTTGCGACCGCGGCGCGCCATGTCGGCCAGCAGGCTGGCACAGTAGATCAGGATGTCCGCATCCCAGATGGTGGCCATGCCGTAGTCCGGGTTGGCCGAGACATGCACCCAGAGCTTGCCGTCAGGCGAGCGGTAGTCGATCGGCTTGACCCGCTTGGACTTGGCGAGCGAGAAGAAAGGCCGCTCCATCATCTCCCGCTGGTCCCGCAGCGGCAGGTCGGCGAGATAGGGCAGGAACAGGTCGATCTGCTCGGAGACGTGCGCCCTGACCGGGTCCTTCATCGGCCGTTTCCCCGGGGAAACATGGTGGTGATGCGGCGGCCGTGCAGCCTGCCGGAACGGTGACGGGATGGTCTCGTTGGAGCGTTTCCCCGGGGAAACACTAGCGCAGCGTCCTCCGCCCCGACGGATCGAGCCGGGCCAGCAGCTGGCGGAAGCCGGCGACTAGTTCCTCCTCGTCAGCACCCGAGCCGGCATGAAGGCGGATGGTCACGCCCTGGCGGTTGGCGGACTGGATCGACAGGGCGGTGCGGCCGAGCCGGCTTGTCACCACGAACGAGCCGGCCTGCGCGTCGGCATCGTCCGGTGCCGGGGCCGCCAGCAGCCGGCGCAGGACCGCCGGCGCGGGCAGGGCGGGCTGGCCGGCCGTGCGGCGAGCAGCCTGTTCCCGGGCGATCTGTTTGGCCGCGGCGGCGATTGCCTTGGCGGCGGGTTCCCTGCCGAGGGCCTGCGCCAGCGTATAGGCCGGCTTCATGGTGAGGTCATGGACCGAGCCGAACGCCGTCAGCACCGCGTCCGGAATGGTCGCGACCTTCAGGGTCTTGGACAGCCAGCCTTTCGAGATGTTCAGCCGATCGGCCATCCGGGTGACGTGGCCGCCATAGTAGCTGCGCAGGGCCACGGCGTAGTTGCGGGCCCGCTCCAGGTCGGACACGTCCTTGCGCACACGGTTCTCGAGGTCCGCCAGGCGGAAGGCGGCCTCGTCGTCAAGCTGCGCCACCTGGACCAGGAACTGCAGATGCGGGTAGGAATGGGCGCGCAACCAGCTGATCGACCAGTGCCGCCTAGTCCCGGCCACGACCTCGTAATCGTGGTCCGGATCGCCGCTGATCCGCCGCACCACCGCCGGCACCTTCTGGCCGCCCTCGGCGATGATTGATTCGATCAGCTCGCGGCAGTTCTCCTCGGTGAGCTGGGCGTAGAACCTGGCATTGCCCGGCCAGACCCGCACCCGCGCCGGATCCAACCATAGCTGGGTCACCTGGCGCACCTCGCCGGACTGAATCCGCGCCAGCGCCGATTCGCGGCTGAGCAGGGTGGCCGGCCGTGCGCGCGGCTGCGGGGCAGGGGAGGGGGCTCCCTCCGCATGGCCCTGGTCGTTGTCCAGAAGAGCCGCCAGATAGTCGGACTGCTTACGCGCCATGAACGGCACTCCGGGAAGACGCCGAGGGGGCAGGGGATCTTGGCAGATGGAGCGGCTCAGGCGGTCGCATACAGCACCTCCCCCGCACCGGCCGGCGTGATCCGGCCCCAGCCCTGGCGCACCAGCTGCTCCACCTGGCCCAGCGCCTCGTCGAGATTGGCCCGGCAACGCTTGTGGGTCTTGGGCGTGCCGATCGGCTTTTCCAGTTCGTAGACCGTCATCATCCGCATGGCAGCATGGCTGATTTCCGCCGATTCCAGGATGGGGACGGGGAGGAGGGCCGGGCCGAAAGTCTGTTCCATGATCGCCCGCACCATGGCATGCGAGGGGTCGTTGCCGTCCAGCTTGGAGCAGATCAGCCGCACGAAGCTGTAGTCGACGGTGATGCCGGCGGCCTCCAGCTGCTGCAGCACTTGGTCCAACATCGACAGGAACTGCACGGTCGAGCAGAAGTCCGGGGTCGTCGCAGCCAGCGGGATCAAGAGGGCGTTGGCCGCCTGCATCACCGCCAGCGAGATGGTGCCGAGCGCCGGCGGCGGGTCCAGCAGCACGATGTCGTAGCCCTGCGCCAGATCGGTCAGGCCCTGCTTCAGCTTGCGGAACCGGGCAGCCAGCACCGACTGGCCATCCGCGCCGGACGCAGCCAGCTCGTACTCGATGTCGAACAGCTCGAGGTTGGAGGGGATCAGGTCGACATTGCGCCAGGGCGTGCTTTTGACTGCATAGGTCAAGTCCGCCTGGGTCGGCTCGATCGAGAGATAGGGGTAGAGCGTCTCGTCGCGGGTGATGTTGAAGTGCGGGTTGAACCCGAACAGCGTGGTCGTGGTCGCCTGAGAATCACAGTCCACCACCAGCACGCGGTAGCCCTGGACGGCCAGGTAATGGGCGAGATGCGTGGTGACGGTCGACTTGCCGACACCGCCCTTGAAGTTCTGCACCGCGATGATCGCCGGCGGGTCCGGCTCCGCGCGCCTGGGGCTGGCCCCCAGCACCTCGCGCATGTGCAGCAGTTCCTCGATGCTGTAGCCGGGGCGGCGACCGTTCTCGGAGGGCGGGGGAGGGGGCAGGCGCCCATCCTCCTCGGCCATCCGGATGCGGTTGGTGGAGCAGCCCAGGAGTTGCGCCGCCTCGGCAATGCCGATCCGCACGTTCAGGCTCTTGCGGCTCTCCGGCAGGAAGGCCTTGCGCCTCAGCCGCTCGATCATGCGCTCGCCGGCTTCCGCAAGATCGCCGATCTGGTTACCGACTGCATTCATTTCGGGCACGGTCCTGCACATTGAATGTAGCGCGCCAAACTGGTCGCACGGAACGTTCAACGAGGCAATGGATCGGGCCGCTGCGCTGACATGCGGCAGAACATCTGTTGCAGGAATGCCGGCCGGTGCGCCGTGCTTTCCATGCTCTTACTGTCGGGAGGTAGGGGAGGTGCCGGGACAGCAACCGGCGCACGGCTCCGGCGGCACCAATGCTCGTGGCTACCAGAGGAGGTGCGTCGGGAGCTAGAAGACCGGCCGCCCGGCGGGGGAATGGTCCCACCCTACGCAGCTACCGCTCCGAGTACCAGTTCGCTAGGGCGACGTGGTGGCGACGAAGCCCGCGATGATCAGGGCTAGGCCGTACCAGATGCCGGCGCACGGCAGAATGCATACGAGAAGCCACCCCAGCCCGGTCGGACGGCCACGGCGCTGCTGCAGCACATGCATGTGCATCTTGCCTCCACGAGCCAGGAACCGGGACAATGTCACCATCACATCGGTAGCTTAAATCTCCGCAATATTCAACCCCTAATAGAAATCATGGGCGGCCTTTCCACCTTGAGGAGCCATCTCCCTCCTTAACAGCCGATTGACGGTTTGGCTCCACAGGCTGTCACGGCCGCGTGGCAAGCCCGATAACGGCTACTCTGCCATCATCCTGCCTTGCCTGGTCAGATCGTGGCACTGCAGGTCCGCCAGCAGTGTGCCACACCTGGGCGCGCGTGATTCGTCATGCTGCATGCAGGGGTACGCGCCGGCTAGGGTCGTTAGTCCTTGAGCCAATCGAAGGTAGCAGTAAGGCAGAGGACGCCCATGAAGGAACTAGCTTTCTTCTCGTAGCGGGTGGCGACCGCACGCCATTCCTTGAGCCTGGCCCACAGGCGCTCGACGCGGTTGCGGTTGTGGTAGATCCATGCGGGACAGGCCACCGGCGCCTCGTGCCGCTGCGGTGGGATCACCGGCCCGCTGCCCATGTTCCAGATGTGCTGCCTGAAGGCATGGCTGGTGTAGCCGCGATCGGCCACCACCCAACGCGGCATCCTTAGCAGCCGGTCGAGCAGCCCGACCGCCTGGGGCAGTTCATGAGCCTGTCCTGGGGCGAGGCTGAAAGCGACGGCACGGCCGCTGCCGTCGGCGATCACCCAGGCTTTGGTGCCATAGCCACCACGAGATCGGCCAAGTGCCTCACCCGCAGTGCATCGGGTTCTGCTGCCCCATTTTTGAGCAGCACCGGCCGCCTTCTGGTGCGCCCGGATGTTGCTGCCGTCCAAGAAGGTCATGCCCAGCTGTACACCCCGTTCCTGCACCATCGTCAGCAAGCGTTCCCATACCCCCAGCCTTCCCCAGCCGATGAAGGTCTGGGCGGCTATCCACCAGGGACCGAACTCCGACGGCAGGCTGCGCCACTTGGCGCCGTTCTGGCAGCGCCAGATGATCGCCTCGATGGTCCGGCGCAGGTCGTGATGCTGGGTCTTGTGGTGCGGTCGGCACGCCTCAATCAAGGGTGCCAGCACCGCCCACTACCCATCCGTCAACACCCGTATCATCCAATTCACCCCCTCTGCTGCTCACGGCATAGCAGATGGGGCAGACTTCAGGAGCTAACGGGGCCTAGCCGATGATGGGAACATCGAGGCTGCTCGAGCTCGGCAGGATGATGCAGCGGCAGGTCTGCTCTTCGGCGAGCTGGAAGCGCTGGTCCCAGCACACGTGGACCTTGCCGCCCAGCGAGGGCAGGGGGAGCACCTTGCGGGGCTGGATCGGCCACCACCTTCCGTTCACCTTGACCTCTTCCTCCCCGGTCACCGCGTTCAAGCGGTAGGGCACGGCATGGCAATCCTGCCAGTCGCAGTAGGCAAAGCCGCTGGGCGACATCAGGCCCTGGTACCAATCATGCACCCCGGCCGGCGCAGCCACCAGCAGGGGGAGCAGTGCTCCGGCAAGACGAGTCATGCGCATGGCAGTTTCTAGGCCTGTCTCGGGCCATACCGGACCAGGCGATCCGGCTCGCTCCAGGAGTGTCAGGAGTCCAGCTGCTGCCAGACAGCCTGGCCTTCCCGCTGGAGTCCGAGATCACGCAGCACCCGGCGGTCGAGCTGCCGTAGCTCGGCGGCGACGGATCGGTGCTGGATCACCAGCGCTGCTGCACTGAGTGCCTGCGCGACGGCGCGACCACGCGCGCTGATCCCGACCAGCGCACGACCCAGCAGACCGGCCTCGAGATGAAGATGGGCGACACTGACCATGGTCGATGCCCTCCAGACAGATGAAGGAGGTGTCGATAACCATCTTGTCATGCAAGAATTTGGGAGCGAAATATACCATACGTGCGCCCGAGCTTGATACTCACTATGGCGTGCAGGCCAACAATATGTTGAGCTGGCTCCCAGCACCTGCTGTAAATCCTTCCAGAGCAGGCCTCGTCTTCTGCTTGATCACATCGAGCGGGATCACCGTCGGGTGCGCCTACACCCTGATCGGCACAATCATCTTCAGCTTCGGCTTTGTTTTGTCATAATCTCCCTACCACATCTCGATTTGTGTCCGAACGGCGCGAGAGTAGCCGGTGCAGGCAGACC
>NZ_WUJP01000962.1 GCF_009806515.1 Geminicoccus flavidas
ATGAGCATCAAGTCGGCGGGCGTTGCGCAGCACCACGAGCCTGTTACGCCGATCTTCCATCGGGATAGCACAGTCCGTCCACGAAGACATCGATCAGGCGCAGCACCCTGGCCTGCCATCCCGGCTGGTCATGAGCATAGCACATGCCGACCAGGGCACGGAGCAGGTCCTCGGGCCCGATGTCCGACCGGATCTGCCCGGCCGCCACGGCATTCTGCAGCAGGGCGCCGACCGCTCCGGTGAGCCGGTCGCGTGAGTAGGTGGCAAGGTCCGAGCAGCCATGCGCGGCGAGAGCGAGGGCTGCTGCCATGCCTTTCTTCGTGGCGACGAACTCCACACTGGCCCGCATCCAGCTGCGCAGCGCCTCGACTGGGGCTGGCTCTGCCCCGAGTTGCCTCGCCAGCTCGACCAGTTGCTCCACCTCGCGCCGGTAGACGGCCTCGTACAGCGCCTCGCGGGTCGGAAAATGCCGATAGAGCGTTCCGATGCCGACCCCGGCCTGCCGCGCCACGGTCTCCAGGCTCGCCTCCGGGCCGCCCTGGCTGAATACCAGTTTGGCCGCCTCCAGCACGCGTTCCCGGTTACGGAGCGCATCCGCGCGCGGCTTGCGCATTCTCATGCCAGGTTGATCCGTCATCGCGCCCGTTCTGCATTCTGCCCTTGTAAACGGAGGATGCCTCCGTATTTTGCTCTGTGTGGTGCGGATGGGCAGCCGCATTCTCCCCACCACCTCGCTTGGAAACGCCGTACTGGCAACGTCCGCCGCCCTGAATGGCTCCAGGACCTGCCGTTCGGTCGACGATGCATCGCGCGGACGAATCGTCCCCAACAACCGTTCTGATCGGAGCGCCGCATGAGCCTGTCGATCACTCTCACCATCAACGGCGTGCAGCGGACCGTCGAGCTGGAGGACCCGAGGGTCACCCTCCTGGACCTGCTGCGCGAGCGCCTGGACCTGACCGGCACCAAGAAAGGCTGCGACCGGGGTCAGTGCGGTGCCTGCACGGTCCTGCTCGACGGCCGCCGCGTCAACGCCTGCCTGGCCCTGGCCGCCAGCCAGGATGGCGGCGAAGTGCTGACCATCGAGGGGCTGGCGCAAGGCGACACCTGCCACCCAGTGCAGACAGCCTTCATCGCCCATGACGCCTTCCAGTGCGGCTTCTGCACCCCCGGCCAGATCATGAGCGCCGTGGGCCTGATCCGGGAAGGTCAGGCCGGGGACGATCCCGAGCGCATCCGCGAGGGCATGAGCGGCAATCTGTGCCGCTGCGGCGCCTATCGCGGCATCACCGAGGCGGTGCTGGAAGCGCAGCGGAGCCTGAGCCAGGCCGGACAGCAGGAGGCAGCATGAACCGCTTCGACTATGTCCGGCCGGCCACGGTCGCGGAAGCGATCGCGGCCGCCGCGGCGCCCGGCAGCGCCTATCTGGCGGCCGGGACTAACCTGCTCGACCTGATGAAGGGCGGCATCGTCCGCCCGACCCGGCTAGTCGATGTCAGCCGCCTTCCCGGGCTCGACCGGATCGAGACCCTGCCGGACGGCGGGGTGCGGATCGGTGCGCGCGTGCGCAACGCCGACCTCGCCCATAACCCGAGCTTCCGCAAGGGCTTCCCCGCCGTCGCCGAAGCCCTGCTGTCCGGCGCGTCCGCCCAGCTGCGCAATGCCGCCACCGTCGGCGGCAACCTCCTGCAGCGCACCCGCTGCGCCTATTTCTACGACCCGGCGAGTGCCTGCAACAAACGGCAGCCGGGGGCGGGCTGTGATGCGCGCGACGGCGAGAACCGCCTGCACGCGGTGATAGGCTGGAGCGAATCCTGCATCGCCACGCATCCGTCCGATTTCTGCGTGCCGCTCGCAGCCCTGGAGGCCGTGGTCGAGATCGAGGGGCCGGCCGGCCACCGCGAGGTGGCGCTGGAAGACTTCCATCTGCTTCCCGGCGCCACGCCCGAGCGCGAGAGCGTGCTGGCGCCGGGCGATCTCGTCGTGGCGATCCGCCTACCGGGCACAGCGGCGCCGTTCGCGGCCCATGCCCGCTACCTCAAGCTCCGCGAGCGCACCTCCTACGCCTTCGCCGTCGTTTCCGCCGCCGCCTGCCTGCGCATGGCCGACGGAGTGATCGCCGAGGCGCGGCTGGCGCTGGGCGGCGTGGCGGCAAAGCCCTGGCGTGCTCAGGACGCGGAAGCGGTGCTGGCGGGCGCCCACCCGGATGCAGCGTCCTTCCGGCGGGCTGCGGAGGCGGCGTTGGCAGCGGCGCGGCCGTCCGGGGACAATGGCTTCAAGATCGAGCTCGCCCAGCGGATCGTGCTGCGCACGCTGCTTCTTGCGGCGGCCGGCACGCCCGAGCGTCTGCCTGCCCTTCCGGCCTCTCCCTTCGCCCCCGTTCCTGGAGGTGCTCTCCATGGCTGAGACCGAGCGAACCGGATCCATCACGCCCCGCCGGCACGGTGCCAGCATCGGCCAGCCGCTCACCCGGCGCGACGGCCTCCTGAAGGTCACCGGCCGGGCACGCTACGCGGCGGACCACCACCCGCCCGGCATGCTGTACGCGGTGCTCGCGACCAGCAGCATTGCCCGTGGCCGCGTGACCTTTCTCGACATGGCGGCGGCCAAGGCCCATCCCGGCGTGGTCGAGGTGATGACGCCGGAGAACCGCCCGCCGCTGGCGATGGATCCGGACGCGAAGACCCATCCCTTCATGTTCCGGCTCGAGCTGCTGCAGACCGACGAGGTGCGCTATGCCGGACAGTCGATCGCGGTGGTGATCGCCGAGACGCTGGAGGCGGCGACCGAAGGCGCAGCACTCCTGGCGCCGCGCTACCAGGCGGAGCCGCCGCGGGTCGGGCTGGACGATGCCGACTGCTTCGTCCCGCCCACGCTCGGCATCGGCACGCCCTCCGAGGTGCACCATGGCGACGTCGAGGCTGGACTGGCCGCCGCGGAACATCGGATCGACGCCACCTACGAGACGCCTGCCCAGTACCACAACGCCATGGAGCCGCATGCGATCGTGGCCGTCTGGGACGGCGACCGGCTCACGGTGGACACGCCGAGCCAGGGCCTGGCCTGGGCGCAGGAGCGGATCGCCGGACTGTTCGGGATCCCGCCGGAGAACATCCATATCCGCAGCCCGTTCCTGGGCGGCGGGTTCGGCTCCAAGGGGCTGATCTCTGGACCTCAGGCGCTGGGCATCCTGGCGGCACGCCTGGTGGGCCGGCCGGTGAAGCTGGTGCTGCGCCGTGAGCAGATGTACGGCCCGGTCGGCCACCGCGCGCCGACCCGCCAGACCCTGCGCCTGGGCACCGACCGCGCGGGCCGGCTGACGGCTATCCACCACCATGTGCGCACCGCCACCAGCACCTTCGACGATTTCTTCGAGCCGTCCAGCCAGGTCAGCCACACCCTGTACGCCAGCCCGGCCATCGCCACGACCGCCGATGCGGTGCGGCTCGACACCGGTACACCGCTCTTCATGCGGGCACCCGGAGAGGCGAGTGGCAACCTCGCGCTGGAAAGCGCCATCGACGAGATGGCCCAGGCAGCCGGCCTGGACCCGCTGGAATTCCGCCTGAGGAACTATGCGGAGGTCGAGCCGATCTCCGGCAAGCCGTTCTCCTCCAAGGCCCTGCGGGAATGCTACGGCCAGGGCGCGGAGCGGTTCGGCTGGCAGGGGCGTCCCCTGGCGCCGCGCCAGATGCGCGACGAGAACGGGCTGCTGGTCGGCTGGGGCCTCGGCACCGCGACCTTCCCGGCCATCATGTTCCAGGGCCAGGCCCGGGCGGTCCTTAAGTGTGACGGCACCGGCCTGGTCGAGATCGGCGCGCAGGACATGGGCCAGGGTGCCTGGACGGCGCTGGCGCAGATCGCCGCGGACAGCCTCGGCCTCGACATCGAGCAGCTGGAATTCCACGCCGGCAGCTCCGACCTGCCCGATGCCGGCATCGCCGGCGGCTCTGCCCACACCGCGACCGCCGGCATGGCGATCCATGGCGCCGGCGCCGACGTGATCGCCCGGCTGACGGAACTGGCCGTCGGCGACGAGCGTTCACCCTTGTTTGGCGCCGGCAATGTCGGGGTCCTGGCGCAAGGCGGCCGGCTGGTCCGGCGCGACGACGAGCGCCGGAGCGAGAGCTATGCCGAGATCCTGGCGCGGGCCGGCCTGGCGCAGATCGAGGGTCGCGGCAGCGGCGCCGCCGATCAGGACGCACAAGCGACCTACGCCATGCACGCGCATGGCGCGGTGTTCGCCGAGGTGAAGGTGGACCCGGAGCTTGGGCAGATCCGGGCGACGCGTCTGGTCGGCGCCTTTGCCGCCGGCACCATCATCAATCCGCGCCTCGTGCGCAGCCAGTACTATGGCGGCATGATCTGGGGTGTCTCCTTCGCCCTGCACGAGCAGGCCGTGCCGGATCACCGCTCCGGGCGGATCCTGAACGCGAACCTGGCCGAGTATCATGTGCCGGTGAACGCGGACATCCCCTCGGTCGAGGCCATCCTGGTGGAGGAGAGCGATCCTTACGTGAATGCGCTGGGCATCAAGGGCGTCGGCGAGATCGGCATCACGGGCACGGCGGGAGCCGTCGCCAATGCGGTATGGCATGCGACCGGCGTCCGTGTGCGCCGCTTCCCGATCGCCATCGAATCCCTGATCAGTACTGCAGTGACGTGAGCGATCGTAGCTGGAAGGCTTGACGGCAGATCCGGCGGAGGCTTGAGCCAGGTGCTAGCGCGCACTTGGCGGCGAGCGTCACGGCACTGGTAGGGGTGATTGGCTTTGTCGGCTTGGCGGCACCGGCGTTCACCC
>NZ_WUJP01000963.1 GCF_009806515.1 Geminicoccus flavidas
CTGGCAGCAAGAGCCTGAGCTTCTTCACCAGCCACCCGGCCACTACTCCGCGGGACCAAACACCTAGCGAGTTGCGGTGCCGACCCAGACAGGCGCGTTGTCCACATGAGTGGCACCACGATCGCATCCACTCGCGCACCCATGCCGCTACCCCCGCTACCTTTTGCTACCCTTCGGCTTCTGGGGGAGCACGACCGGCCATTAACGGAGAAAGGGGAGGCGGGGCCAGCCTTTGCGCGACAGCCGCCATCTCCATCTCGCTCAGGAGACCAGCGGACCTTCGGTGCCGATTGCTCCGAAGCGTGTCGATAGACCTCCAGCCAAGCCATGGCGTCGGCCCCGGCGATTACGGTCCGCCGTCCGATCTTGGTCGCCCGCAACTAGGAGTGGATCCGGCTGCTCGCGTTGTAGCGCGGACTGTCCACGCCATCGAACCCGCCGACGATCCGGCCAAGCCACAAGTTTCCGCTCTCTCCGACATAGGTCCGGGTCGTGTCGGTCAGGCAGTTCGAGGCCGCCGGATCGGCGATCTCATAGACAATCAGCTCGTACTCGCCGTAGTTGCCTCGGGCGTGGCGGTCGCCCCACTCCCCGTTCGGCCTGGCCCTTTCGCTGTACCACGGCCACCATTCCAGCATCCCCGTCATGGGCGCGGTGAACTGCCAATGGTAGCGGTGGCCACTCATATCGCCGAACTGCGCGCCGCGCCCACTTGGCGATGTTGCTGGTATCCGGCTGTTCGCCCGGATCAGTGGTGCCGCCCGACGCAAGCGTGAACGGCGACGATAAGCTGAGCAGGAATCCGACAGCATCACGCCCTCCCCAGGAGAGCTGAGCTGATCTGCCCCATGACGGGTCCTACTGGCTCATTTGAATGGCCCGAGGCTGCAGCTGCGTAGTTCTGGGAGAGTTTTGGCATGGATAGCAGTCAGTCCAAGTGAATGGCCA
>NZ_WUJP01000964.1 GCF_009806515.1 Geminicoccus flavidas
GCTGCCTTCTATGCCATGGTTGCCGGAACATCGCGGTGCATAAATGCGTGTTAGAGCGAGCTATTTCCGCACCCGGATGAACGACTTGCTCTGGCCCGCCTCGCTGTATTTCACTCGTATTCAGGTGACGCCAAGCATTGACGATGATTGATGGTTCACTGACGATCCGCGTGCAGTCGCCCTCAGCCCAATTCCAACCACCTCAAGGGGCCTTCACCGTGGCAAAGACCACCGGCACCAGCGGCAACGACCGCCTGTTCGGCACGAACGGCCGGGACACCATGCAGGGCCTGGCCGGCAACGACCTGATCGAGGGCCGCGGCGGCGACGACTTCCATCCAGGGCGGCCTGGGCAACGACACGCTGTGCGGTGAGGCCGGCAATGATCGCATCTACGGCGATGCCGGCTTCGACCTGATCAGCGGCGGGGATGGCGACGACATCCTGTTCGGCGGCGATAACCGCGACCGGATCTGGAGCGATGCCGGCAATGACACGCTGTCTGGCCAGCAAGGCCCGGACGACCTCTACGGCGGCCTCGGTGACAATTTGATCTATGGCGGGACGGCAACGACTTGATCATGCCGGGCGGCGGCAACGATACCGTCTATGCCGGGAACGGGGACGATCGGATTGAGATGCCGTGGCCGGGGAACGAAGATTTTGTGTCTGGGGCCATGCTGCTGTTCGGCGGAACGGGCAATGAGCGCGCATCCGGCGGCGACGGCGCTGACAACATGCGCGGCGAACTCGGCGACGACATTCTGCAGGGTGGGGACGGCAACGATCGCTTGTACGGTGACCAGGGGTCGGGCCGCCTCATTGGCGGCTCCGGTGATGATGTCATCTATGCTGGGAAACATGCGGGAGGAGAGCAATCAGTCCTATCGGGTGACGTAGGAAGCGACACGTTCCGCTATGAATTCAATCATGCGTACGATTGGACAAGCGACGACAGATGTTTCCTGTTGCACCAAGTCTCTGACGTAATTGGCGACTTCACCTACCGCGAAGACAAGCTGTTCATTGAAGCGCTAGCGAACAATGCCGTGGACGATCCTAGCGGCATGTACACCTTCGACTTCGCCGACCTCGACACGAACGGCAACGGCATCCTGACGGATGCGGACGAGGCCATCTCGATCAACTGGCAGTCCTTCATGGGCAAGACCAGGCACAGCCTAACGATCGACATCGGGAAGTTCGCGGCGCTGCAGGAGGCGGCACCTGGTGGGTTCTCGGGCACCATCACGTTGTTCGGCGTGACCAGCCTCACCGCCGACGACTTCGTCTCTGCCTCCTGACAGCTGCTTGCGCGCAAGCGCCTAAGTGAAACCTGCGAAAGTTGCGAAAGCTGACACCTCCTCGTGTGCTGGCGGCCAAGCCTGCGGCGGCTTCGTTCGCCATCACTCCTGCTGCGCAACTTCACGCCCATGCGAAAGCTGCGAACGCGGATGAGCTGCCCGTGCGTGAGACGTCCTCAGGCATCGATCTGCGATGACGGTCCAGGCATGTCTGGTAAGATCCGGTACCGTATATAGTTAGAAACCTGCTCATGAGCTGGACTCATCAAGCTGGGGCTTTGGTCAACGCAGAGGCTCGCTCGTAGCTTCCGGTTCTCCGGAAGCTCCGGGTTTTGCCTCCTTGATGCAGGGCTGAGGCGCAACACATCGAGTATCCGGCCTCTCCGCTCATAGTGGATGCACGCCGCTGTCCCTGCTTCGGAACGAGAATGTTCACGCTGCCTGGTGAAGCTTCTGGCTCGTCTTGCGGATCGCCCGACCGTTCTTGGGATCGAATAGATGGAGGGCGTTGCGGTCGATCTCTAGGCTGAGCGTGCTACCGGTAGCTGGTGGCGTACGTCCGTCGACGAGCACCACGAGACTCTTGTCGCCGACGAGCAGGTCGAGCTGGGCTTCGTCGCCCAACAGCTCGACCAGTTCCACCTTGGCATCGATGCGCCCCGCAATGGCCGCCTCCGGCAGCCGGCCCGGCAGTTTCAGGTCGCGCGCCCGAATCCCGATCGTCAGCGGGCTGCCGGAGTCGAGGCCGTCGAGCCGAGCGGCGCCGACATCCAGTGACCCGGACATGTACTCGATCCGGCCCTCCTTGCCGACCTGCCCATCCAGGAGGTTGATGGTCGGGTTGCCCACGAACCGGGCGACGAACAGAGTTTGAGGCGCATGATAGATTTCCTGCGGCGTGCCCTGCTGCTCGATGCGTCCTCCGTTCATCACCACGATGCGGTCGGCCAGCGCCATCGCCTCGAGCTGGTCATGGGTGACGAAGATCGTCGTGGTGCCGAGCATGCCGTGCAGGCGCTTGATCTCCACCCTGAGATGATCGCGCAGCTTGGCGTCCAGGTTGGACAGCGGCTCGTCGAATAGGAACACCGAGGGTGTCTTGATCATGGCTCGGGCCATCGCGACTCGCTGCTGCTGGCCACCCGACAGCTGGGCAGGCTTGCGGGTGAGCAGGCCATCGATGGACAGGAGTTTCGCCACCTCGTCGACCCGGCGCGCGATCTCCGACTTGGGCACGCGCAGGCGCCGCAGGCCGAAGGCGATGTTGTCGAACACCGTCATGTGCGGGTAGAGAGCATAGCTCTGGAAGACCATGGCGACCCCGCGGTCGCCCGGGGCTAAGTCATTCACCACCGTGCCGCCGATGGCGATGGTGCCACTGTCGACGTCCTCTAGGCCCGCGATCATCCGCAGCATCGTTGACTTGCCGCAGCCGGATGGGCCGAGCAGCACGATGAACTCGCCGTCGCCGATGTCGAGGTTGAGCCCGTCCAGGACACGCACGTCGCCATAGTTCTTGCCGATATCCCTGATCTCGATCGTCGCCATGAAGCGTCCCCTAGCGCGCCGGGCGCGAGAAATAGCGGTCAATGAAGCGCATGATCAGCCCCACCAGGATGAGCGGCGGCAGGGCCAGCACCACGGAGGAGGCATTGATCACACCCCATGGCACCTCCATGCCGAGCGTGGTGAAGCCGGCCGCCACCACCGGCAGGGTGACGTTACGTGAAGTGAGCGCCAGGGCGATCAGGAGCTCGTTCCAGGTGATCACGAAGGTGAACAGCACCGCGCCCACCAGCGAGGGGGCAGCGACCGGTAGGGCGACCTTCCAGAACACTGCGAACGGTCCGTAGCCTTCCAGGGCAGCCGCCTCTTCGATGGCGCGCGGCACCTGTTCGAACGCGGGAACACCCAGCCAGATGATCGTGGAGATGGTGACGATGCAGTAGGTCACGATGACCGCGATCAGCGTGTCGTAGAGGCCGAGATCGAGCCAGAGCGCGATGAACGGCAGCGCTACGGCGACGGGCGGCATGAATCGCAGCGACAAGACGAAGAACTGGATGTCGCCCTTGAGGCGGCGCACGAAGCGTGCGAGCGCGTAGGCGGCAGGCACACCCAGCACGACCCCGATCAGCAGCGCGCTGCCGACCACGATGATGCTGTTGACCAGGCCGTCGCGCACGGCGGGGGTGGTGAGCACAGTCCGGTAGTTCTCTAGCGTCGGCTGGAACACCAGCACCGGGATCGGCGAGACGATGTCACGCAGGCTCTTGAACGAGCTGAGGATCGTCCAGAGCACCGGCAGGAGCGCCAGAAGGACGACGAGCCAGGTGAGCAGCCCGCCACCGAGGCGCAGGGTCATGCGGCCCATCGTGCTGCCCTCTTCCACAGGATGGAGAAGATGATCACCGTCATCACCATGAGCAGGACGCTCAAGCTGGAAGCATAGGAGATCCGGCCGCTGATGCCGATCCCCTGCTGGAAAGCGTAGAGGTCCAGGGTCTCGGTGCTGATGCCGGGTCCACCGGCCGTCATCGTGTAGATGAGGTCGAACGAGCGCAGTGATTCGATCGCCTTGACGAAGGTCATCATGATGATGGGGCCACGCAACATGGGCAGCGCCACCCACCAGTACACGCCGAGCGTGCCTGCGTGGTCGAGGCGAGCAGCTTCCTGCGGCTCCTTGGGCAAGGTCTCGATGAGCTTGGCGAGGACCACGCCGAAGAACAGGCCCCACTGCCAGATGTCCACCAGTGCCACCGCGTAGAGCGCGATCTGCGGATCGCTCAGGAACTCGATCGGGGGCAGGCCCAGCATGGTCAGGGGATAGTTCGCGGCACCCATGGTCGGGCTGTAGAGAAACCGCCAGATCAGGCCCGCCGAGACGCGCGGCAGGAGAACCGGGATGATCAGCAGGATGCAGATGGCGTTGCGGACCCTGGGATTGCGGACTCCTTCGACCAGCAGGATTGCCAGCGCCACGGCGAGCAGCATCGTGCAGGCAACGGTCACCACTTCCCAGATTGCGGAGACTTGCAGCGCATTGGCGAAGCGCCGGTCACCGAACAGCCGCTGGAAGTTCTCAAAGCCGACATAGGCCGCGTCCGGGAAACGCAGCATGCGGTCCTGGAACGCCAGGTTGATGGCACCGACGCTGGCGATCAGCGACAGGAGAATGAGCAAGCTCAGCCCAGGCAGCAGGGTCAGCAGCGCAAAGCGCCGATGTTCCGGCCGCAGGCGCCGCGGCTGGCCTATCCTCGGCGAGGCCGAGTGATTCATGATCCGGATCAGTCCATAGTCGACAACCGGGCAGAGGCGGGCGGCGGGAGACCACCACCCGCCTGCGAGACCATCACTGGCGCTGTGAGCGGCGCATGATGTCGTTCGCGTACTCCGCGGCCTCATCCAGCGAGAGCTGGATGTCGTCGCGAGTGCCGGTCAGGACCTCCTCGAGGACCAGGCCCAGGAAGTCCCCGATCTCGGGCCATTCCGGGCCATCATAGATCAGGAGGCTGGTGCGCGGTGACGTGTCGGCGAGCGCCTGGATGTATTCGGCGGGCACCTTCTCCTTGAAGATCGGATCCTCCAGGCTGCTCTTGCGGGCGAAGTCCGCGAAGAGGCCAGCCTCGAAGCGCCGGTGCTCCATCTCCGAACTGGTGGCCCAGCCAATGAACTCGGCGGAAACCAACTTCGAGCAGTCGTCCGGATTGCCGCTCGCCGACAGGGCAAGGCCATGGGCATAGCCGGCCGAGGGCAGGGGTTCGGGCGGCGGAGCGAAGCCCACTTTACCGACCACCCGCGACTTCTCCGGGTCTTCCATCCACAGAGCCAGCGGATCGCTCTCCACGATCACGGCGACCTGGCCCGCCCGGAAGCTCTCGACCACTTCGGACCAGGTGTTGGTGGTGGCGCCGGGTGGCGCGAACTGGAACAGGTCCTTGTAGGTCTCGGTCGCCTTGACCGCCGCCTCGGAGTTGAAGCTGGCCTCGCCGTCCTGGAACCACTGGCCGCCCTCGGCCCGGAAGAACGGGGTCCAGCGCCAGACGTTCATGCCCGAGCCGCGCCGCGCCCGCGCGGTCCAGCCGTACATCTCGGGAGGAGAGTGCAGGGCGGCGATCGCCTGCTTGAGCTCGTCCAGCGTCTTGGGCGGAGCGATGTTCTTCTCCGCGAAGACATCCTTGCGGTAGATCATCATGTCGCCGCCGCCCGTGATCGGGGCGAAGTATGGGGTTCCATCCCATTGGGCTACCGCCTTGCGTGCATCCAGGAAGCCCTCGTAGTCATAGTCCTTCGGCAGGTAGTCGAGAAGCGGCAGTACCCACTTGGACGCCGCGAACTCAGCGACATTGGCTTCGTCGATGTAGTAGACCTGATAGGCGCCAGCGCCGCTTGAGGCATCTAGGCGTGAGCGCGAACGCCGATCGTTCTCGCCGTACTGGACGATCTCAACCTTGGTCTGCCACTTTGATTCGAACTCGCCTTTAATCGTGTCGAGATGACCTGTTGCCGGCATTGGCTGGACGATCACTCGGATCTCGGGAACCTTCCCCACACAGGCCTCGGCTGAGGCCTGGGCCTGCGCGCCCGACGGGGCCGCCAGCGCTGTCGCGGCCAAGCTCAGGACCGCAGCACCCAGCAATCGATTCTTCGAGCAGTCTGTCATTCTTGTTCCTCCCTGTTCACGACCGATGCTTCACCGCATCGTTGCTCCTCCCAACTCCGTCCAGGTCGGAGCAAGGCGGTTGTCGACCTTGTGCCAGTCGGCGGCCTTGAGCCGATAGGCTTCGATCAGGTCTGGCCTAGGTTCGAAGCGGCGCTCCAAGCGTACCATGCCTGCGATTGCGGCTTCGAAGCTCTGATAGGTGCCAATGGCGACTGCCGCACAGATGGCGGAACCCAACGCGCCGAGCTCGGAGCCGGCTGCCACCTCGACCGGCAGCTCCAGGATGTCGGCGAACATCTGCGCCCATACCGCGCTCTTGGCGGCGCCACCTGACAGCCGCGCCACCTCAGGCGTGCGGCCGGTCACTCGGATCAGGTCGGTGACATGCGCGCGATGCTTGAACACCACGCCTTCGAACAGGGCCCGCAGCATCTCCGCACGGCCATTCTCCGCGCCGAGTCCCACGAATGCGCCGCGCGGCGCACCTGGCGCACCGTGGATGTAGGGCAGGTAGAGCAGACGGCTTGCCTCGGGCGGCACTCCCTCCACCAGGGCATTGATCTGCGCGAAGTCCAGGGAGTCGTCGAGCATGCCGGTCTTGAACCAGGCGAGGTTCGTGGCCGAGGTAGGGCTGCCCTCGACGACCAGGCAGCGGCGGCCGTCTTGGTCCAGGCACTGCATCAAGGGGAAGGGCGGGCCGGCCGGGTGGTCCTGGACCATCAGGTTGATGCTCCAGGTCCCGGCACAGATCGCAAGTTCGCCCGGCCGGTTCACGCCCGAGGCCAGCGCCACGGCGTCCAGATCCATGGTACCCGCGACCACGGGCG
>NZ_WUJP01000965.1 GCF_009806515.1 Geminicoccus flavidas
TGCCGGCCCGCAACCCAGTCTCCGCCGCAGCTTCGGGCGTCACCACGCCGACGATTTCGGAATTGCGCCGGATCCGCGGCATCCGCTCCAGCCAGTGGCCGATCCCCAGTCCTTGGAACAGTGGCGTGTCGTAGTCGCGAGTCTCGACATGCACGAGGTGGCTGCCGGACAGGTCGTTCAGGTCGCTGTCGATGCTCCCGGTCAGGCGGTAGCGCACATAGTCCTTGCAGAGCAGGACGTGGCGCGCGGTCCGGGTGACCTCCGGTGCATGGCGATCGAACCAAAGGAGGTAGAGCGGCGTGGAGGCCGGCCGGAGCTGCTGCCGTGAATGCGCCACCAGCGCCTGGCCCTGCTCGGCCGCCATCAGCGCTTGGCACAGGTCGTGGGTGCGCATGTCCGAGGAGATGATGCCCGGGTACGCGGGCCGCATCTGCCCGTCGAAGACATAGACGCCGTTGCCGTGCCCGGTGCAGGCGACCGCGGCGATCGCTCGGGCGTCGACCCCCGGTGCGGCCAGCACTTGCTGGATCGCCGCGGCCGAGGCCTTCCACATGGCGATCGGATCGCGCTCGCTGCGCCCCGGCTGCGGGTGGCTGTTGGTCATGGGCGCCACGCCCGCGGCGATCTCCTGGCCCTGCCCGTCGAAGACGGCGGCCTTGAGCACCGTGCCGCCCGCGTCGATGCCGAGGAACAGGCTCATGGCGTCACCTCACTCCGGATCACCATGTCCGCCGGGCGTCCCGATTGCTCCGGCATCTGCACCATGCGCAGCGTGACGCCCTGGCCGGCCAGATCTTTGCGGATGGCCTCGGGCAGGGCCGAGCCCGTGAACACCGCCTCGAAGGTCATCAGGTCGGTCAGCACGTTCAGGGCGGTCTTGCCGAACTTGCTGTGGTCGACCAGGAGGAAGCGCCGCTCGGCCGCGGCGATCATCGCCCGCTTGACCTGGGCCACCTGCGGGTCCTGGTGGAAGGCGGTCCGCCCGCAGACGGCGGCCGTCGACATGAACAGGAGGTTGGCGCGGAGGTCGGCCAGCATCCGCTCGGCGAGCGCGCCCATGAAGCCGTGATAGTGCCGGCTGTAGACGCCGCCCAGGCCGATCAGGCTGATGCCGGGCGCTTCCGCCAATGCTGCGCTGATGCCCAGGCTGTTGGTGATGACAGTGAGCGGCCGCCGCTGCGTCAGGAGCGGTGCCAATGCCTGGATGGTGGTCCCGCCGTCCAGGATGATCGCCTGGCCCGGCTCGATCAGCTCGGCAGCCGCCTCCGCTAGCAGGCGCTTCTCCTCCAGCGCTACCCGCTCCCGGTAGCGGAAATCGCTCTCGAACAGGGTGTTCGACTGGATGGTGGCTCCGCCGCGGACCTTGCAGACGATCCCGTCGCTCTCGAGCATGTCGAGATCGCGATGGATGGTCATCCGGCTGACCCTGAGCGAGGTTGCGAGGTCGTCGACCTGGACCGAGCCCTGCTCCATCAGCGCATCGACGATCCGCTGGCGGCGGGCGGCACTCTTCATGTCGGCACGGCCACGCGCGCCACGTGCGTCGGCGCCTGCTCTGCCAGCTCCACCCGATGACGGTCCGCCAGCTCCGCACGGGTACGCGCCACCTCTGCCTCGCGGCGAGCGGCGTCCCAGCCGAGGACTTCGCCCAGCACTTCGGCCAGCTCCCGGATCACGCCCAGGTTGGCGCGGCCGGTGATTGCGATCACGGTCCGGCGCAGCAGGACGTCGCCCAGCGTGCCGACCTGCTCCTCCCGGGCGATGAATTCAATTTCGCGCTTGCTGTAGGCGGGTAGGCTCTGCAGGGGCTGGTCGGCTCCGGCGGCGCAGAAGCGGGCAATGGCCTCGGCGCGGCTGCCGTAGCGATGCACGAGCGCCGCCGCCCGGTCCTGGTCGAGCCCGCAGCGGCTGGCGAACTCCGCGATCCAGCCATCCTGGGCAGGCCCTGCCGGTGACAGGCCGCGACCCCCGCCGATCGGCTCCAGCTCGGTCGAGCAGCGGCGCTGCCGCCCCAGCCGGGCCAGCACCCGGTCAGCCGTCTCCGCCGCGAAGGCGCGAAACGTGGTCCACTTGCCGCCCACCAGCGACAGGATCGGGAAAGGCCGTTCGGCGGTTGGCTCGTCGATCGGCACCGAGTGGTCCCGGCTGATCTCGCCGACATCGGCGGCATCGCTGCGCGGCAGCGGCCGCACGCCGCAATAGGTGTAGACGATGTGCGAGCGGTCGACTGAAAGGCCTGGGAACATGGCGCCCAGGGCCGCCAGAATATAGTCGATCTCGGCGTCCTCGCAGACCGCTTGGTCGGGATCGTCGATGCGGAGGTCGGTGGAGCCGGTCAGCACCCGGTCCAGGAACGGGAACGCCAGGCAGAGCCGGCCGTCCGCCGTGGCGAAGGACAGCATCCGGCCGTCCAGTGCCCGCAGGAGGGCCGGGTGGTCCAGGAGGAGATGCGAGCCCTTGGTGCCGCCGATATAGCGGCTCGGCACGGCCATCGCCTGGTTGGCGCGGTCGATCCAGGCGCCGCCAGCATTGATCACGAGGTCGGGGTGGACCTCGAACTCCTCCTGGGACAGCTCGTCCCGGAACCGGAGGCGGCCGCCGTCCCGGCCGACCAGGCGCACATGGTTCAGGCCGATCGAGCCGGGATTGGCCGCCTCGGCATCCATGACCAGTTCCAGTCCGAGCCGCTCCGGCTGAGTTATCCAGGCATCGTAGTAGCTGGCCGCGGCGACCAGGCGAGGATCTAGGCCCGGCATCGCCTGAAGCGCCGCCTGCCGCCGCCAGAAACGGTGCCGGGGCATGACCCGCTCGCGGCGCCCCAAATAGTCGTAGAGCGACAGGCCGATCTCGATGATGGCCGCGCCGCGGCTGGTGGTCCGTGCCGGACGGCGGAAGAAGCGCCGCACCGTCGGGCCGATCCCGTCCAGCCACGAGAACAGCGGCACCATCGTTTCCAGCGGGCGGACCAGGTGCCCGGCGTTGCGCAGGAGCCGGTTGCGCTCCAGCGTCGCCTCGGCGACCAGGCGGAACTCGCCAGTCTCCAGGTATTTCAGGCCGCCATGGATCAGGCGGGAGGGTGCCGCGCTGGCACCGCTGCAGAAGTCACCCTTGTCGACGATGAGGCAATCCACGCCCTGCAGGGACAGGTCGCGGAAGGTCCCGATGCCGTTGATCCCGGCGCCGACGATGACGACCGGGAAATGCGCCTTCGTCCGGACCGCGGCGAGACGTTGCGGGCGGGTCATGGCCATGGTGCAGCTCTCATTCAGGCAAGCTCATCGGTTGCGCGTAGGGCCGGCCAGAACGGCGTGAGCGTACGGATCGAGCCGAGATAGTTGTGGTAGGCGCGGTCGAGCGTGGCATGGCGTCCAGGATCAGGCTCGTGCCGGCGGAGGATCCGGCAGGCAGCGGCCACTGCCTGGGCGTAGTCGGCGTAGCAGCCGCTGCCAATCCCGGCACACAGGGCGACGCCCAGGGCACCGGCCTCATCGGCGTCGACGATCGTGACCGGCAGGTCCAGGGTGTCGGCGAACAGCTGGCTGAGCCGCGGGCTGCGTGCCCCGCCACCACCTAGGCGTGCCTCGGTCATCGGGAAGGCCCGGCGCAGCGCGTCGACGTGGAAACGATGGTTGAAGACGATGCCCTCGAACAGGGCGCGGATCAGGTGGCCGCGCTCGTGCCAGGCCTGCATCCCGAGAAACCCGGCCGTGGCGGCATCGCCGTGCGGCGAGCCGTAGAGGAAGGGATGGTAGAGGAGGCCGGACGGCCGAGCGAACGCGGCCTCGATCTCGTCCTGGAGCAGGTCGAAGGGGGAGCAGCCGAATGCCCGCGCCTCCTTCAGTGTGTCGCGGCAGAACTGCTGGACGAACCAGTCGATGTTGGTCGCCGAGGCCGGCGAGCCGCTGATGTCCAGCCACTCGCCCGGCCGGAAGCCGTTGCGGCAGCACCAGTCCGGGTCGAAGGCCGGGGCCGTGGAGAGCACCGAGTTGATGCTGAAGGTCCCGGCGATCAGGGAAAGTTGAGCCGGCTCGATACAGCCCATGCCGATCGGCGTCGCCACTACGTCATGTAGGCCGGCGACCACCGGGGTGCCTACGGCCAAGCCGGTGACCGCCGCCGCCTCGGCCGTCACCTCGCCGGCGACCGCGGTCGGCTCCAGGACCTGCGGCAGGGCGTCCCAGAGTTCCGGCATCTCGTAGAGGTCGAGCACTGCTTGGCTGTAGCGCTGGGTCTGCACGTCGGTGAACGAGGAGCTGGCTTCGGTCCGGTCGGTGGCGATCCGGCCGGTTAGTCGGAAGCGCAGCCAGTCCTTGCAGAACAGCACCGAGCGGGTGCTGCGGTAGCGCTCCGGCTCGTGGCGCTTCATCCAGGCCAGGTGAGCGGCGGCCGTGAAGCTCGGGGTTGCCTGGCCAGTGCGGCGCAAGAGCTCGTCCATCCGGCCGTCTTGCCGCCACTCCTCGACGATGCCGCTGCTGCGGCTGTCCAGCGACAGCATGGCTGGGCCGTTGGGCTCGCCCGTTGCCGTGATCGGGTACACGCCGTCGCCATGGCCGGTGATGCCGATCGCGGCGATCCGGTCCGGCGGAATCGTCGCCTGGATCAGCGCCTGCCGGATCGCGCGGCAGGTCGCCTGCCAGTGCTCGCCCATGTCGCGCTCCACGTGGCGCGGCTTCGGCTTGTGCGTGGTGATCTCGCAGCGGCCCAGGCCCAGTGCACGGCCGGCCAGGTCGAACACCACCGCCTTGGTGACGGTCAGGCCGCTGTCGATGCCGAGGAGGTAGCGGTCCGGCATGGTCAGGCCGCCCCCACCCGGACCCGGCCCTGCAGGCTGGTGAGGTAGATCGCGGCCAGGAGGATCAGGCCGAACACGATCTGCCGCACCGAGGGCTCGACGCCGAACAGGTTCATCAGGTTCTCGATGATCGAGATCACCAGCACGGCGGCGAAGATCCCGCCGACGCTGCCCACCCCGCCGGCAAGCCCGGTGCCACCCAGGATAGCACCGGCGAACGCCATCAGGATGTCGCCCTGGCCGAGATCGGCCACCGCCGATTGCAGGCGCCCGACCTCCAGCAGCCCGCCGAGCGCTGCCAGCACCCCGGCGATGCAGAAGCAGGTGATCCGGGTGCGGTCGACATCGACCCCGGCGATGAAGGCCGCTTCCGGGTTGTTGCCGAGCGCGAAGATATTTTTGCCTAGGCGGTGGTAGTTGATGAGCGCGAAGGCCAGTCCATAGAGGACGAACCAGATGATCACCGCGATCGGCAAGAAGCCCAGGATGCGGCTCTCGCCCCAGAAGGTCATCTCGATCGGCAGATAGTAGATGCCTTCGGGGATCAGGAAGATCACGATCCCGCGGTATACCAGCAAGGTCGCGAGCGTCACCAGGAAAGCGTTCACGCCCAGCCGCACCGAGATGAACCCGTTCACCATGCCGGCGACGAGGCCGATCACCAGCACGATCGGCATGGTAAGCCCCGGCCAGACCAGGTCTGGCAGCCAGTTCAGCACGATCATGATCGCGAGTGTCGGCGCCAGGGCGAAGGTCGATTCGAGCGACAGGTCGAGGCTGCCGGTCAGCAGCACGAAGAACAGGCCCAGCACGACGCAGCCTAGCGGTGCTGCTGCCCACAGGACGTTGATCAGGTTGCGCGTGGACAGAAAGCCCGGGACGGTCAGGCCGATCAGGACCAGCAGGACCAGGAGCGCCCAGATCAGATGCCGCTCGAACACGGTGCGGACGAATGCTTGCAGGGAACCGCTCATGGCTCCTCCACTCCCTGAACGCTCTTGTAGATCTCGCCGACGGTGAAGTCGGGCTTGCCCCGCTCCAGGACCCGGGTGATCCGGCCGCGGAAGAACACCAGCACCCGGTCGCAGCAGGCAACCAACTCGTCCTCGCTCTCGGAGAGCATGATCACCCCGCTTTGTGCTGCCAGCTTGTCGCGCACCACCTGCAGGAGCGCCGGCTTGGCCGCCAGGTCCACGCCCCGGGTCGGCTCGTTGAGGAGGAACACCTTGGGCGTGGTCAGCGACAACCGGTTGATCAGAATCTTCTGCTTGTTGCCGCCGGACAAATGGTCGATTGGCGTGAAGATGCTGGGCGTCTTGACCTGCAGCTCGGCGGTCTTCTCGCGCGCGATGCGCTGGCCCTCGTGCACCCGCAGGAAGCCCAAGGGCCCCTGGATCCGGCGCAGGCTGGAGATCAGCGTGTTGTCCTCCACCGGCCGGTTCTGGATGACAGCCTGGACCTCGCGATGCTTGGGCAGGAAGGCAATGCCGGCCTTGAGCGCCTCGCGCGGCGCGGCAAAACGCACCGAGCTGCCTTCCAGGCGGACCTCGCCGGTCCGGAACGGGCGCAGGCCGAACAGCGCTTCCAGGGCGGCGTCCTTGCCCGAGCCCTCCAGCCCGGCAAAGCCGATGACCTCGCCGCGCTGCAGGCGGAAGGACAGGTCGTGGAAGTCGCGGCCGTCGCCCAGCCCGTCTGCCGTAAGCAGCGGCATGGCTGCGGCCCGCGGCTTGGCAGCGGGCCTGGCTGCCTGCGCAGGACCGGTGATCTTGACGTCGCCCACGATCCAGTTGGCCAGGCTCCGCTCGTCGGTCTTCGCGGTGGCGAGCGTCGCGACCGCCCGGCCGTCCCGCATCACCGTCACCCGGTCGGTGAACTCCATCACCTCAGTGATGTGATGGGAGATCAGGGTGAAGGACAGGTCGGCCGATTCGGCGGCCAGCGTGCGCAGCAGGCCCAGGAGCCGCGTCTTGCGCTGGCGTGACAGCGACGCGGTGATTTCGTCCAGGAGGATGATCCGGGCGTGCTCGATGAACACCGCCTTGCCGAACGCCAGGAGCTGCTGGGTCTCGATCGGCAGGTCGCCCATTCGGCTGGCGGGGCTGGCATCCAGCTCCAGCCGGTCGATCACGTCGGCCACCGCACGGCGCATGCCGGCCGGGTCGAGGAAGCCCAGCCCCACCGTCAGCTCGCGGCCCATGAACAGGTTGTCGGTGACGGTGAGCGCCCGGGCGAACCGCGGCTCCTGCGGGATCAGCGAGATGCCCAGCCGATGCGCCCGGACCGGCGTCGCATTCTCGGCATCGAGCTGGCCGCCACTGGCCAGCACCGTGCCGGCGCTGGGCGGGATCAGCCCGGCGATCATGCTGACCAGCACCGACTTGCCGGCACCGTTGCGGCCGATGATGCCGTGGATTTCGCCGCGCCGGACGGTCAGGTCAACCTGGTCGACCGCCAGCACACCGGGAAACCTGCGAGTGAGGCCAGCCAGCCGGTAGGATTCGGCCGCCTGGGCCGGGCTCTCGGTTGGGAGAGCGACAGCGAGCATGGGGAATGGTCCAGAACGGATGTCGTCGAGGCATGAGCCTGCTACCCGCGCCGAGGGGCAGGGCAGCAGGCGGCCCGCTCTTAGTTGGCGCCTTCCGGCTGGGCACCACCCTGCTCGGACATCTGCACCGCCCAGTTGCGCGGATCCTTAGGCGAGACGTCATGCGGAACGCCATAGGTCTGGATCCGGTACCATGGCCCGTCGAACTGGTCGGAGGGCAGCACCTCGACCGGCATCCACAGCTCGTCGCCGTCGGCATAGAGCTTCTGCGGCTCGGCCGGAGCTTCCAGCATCTTGCCCGACTTCATCATGTCGTAGAGCAGCCGCATCGACATGATGCCCTCGCCGAAGGCCGGCTGGACCATCACCGTGTCGATGTGCCCGCGCTCGAGCGCCTCCAGCTCAGGCATGGTGCCGTCGATCGTGATGATCGGGATGTGCTTGGGATCGTCCGGCGGCACCAGCATGCCCTGCGCCTGGAAGGCCGGCACGGCGCCGCCCACGCCCATGGTGCCGTCGATGCTGATCACGGCCAGGATCTGCTCCGGGCCGTGGCGGGCGATGATGTCGTCGACCGCCTTGCGCGCCTTGCCGCCGTCGCACCCGGCCTCGTTGACCTCGATCTGAACGCCCGGGTTTTCGGCGACGATCGGATCGAGCGCACTGCGGTAGCCGTTGTGGCGATCGATGTCACCGGAGGCGGTGATGACGCAGCGGAGTTCAATGATCACGCCGCCCGCCTTTGCCCAGTCAGCGCCGCGCAGCTCGTTCAGCCGCTTGACTAGCGCTTCACCGCCCTTGCGGCCGGCGGCCTCGTTGTCGAAGGCGACGAAGGTCTGCTTGGCCCCCGGTACCAGATTGTTGCTGATCACGACCGGGATGCCGTCGTCGTGGAGCTGGTTGACCACGCCGCGCATCGCCTCGCCGCGCCAGGGCACCATCAGCACGCCGTCCACGCCGCGGGAGATCTGCGCATCGAGTGCGTTGCGCTGCGCGCTCACGTCGTTGGCGCCGAACACCCGGAACTCGATCTCGACGCCGTCCTCCTTCATGATCCGGTCGCGTTCCATCTCCTGGCCGCGCTGGACGCCGTTGAAGTAGATGTCCTCTGGCGCCCAGCGGATGACGGCGACTTCGTACTTCTCCGCCGCCAGCGCCGTGCTGCCGGCCAGTGTGGCCAGCAGGGCGGCCACGACCGCGCAACGTCCGTTGCTCAAGCTCATTTCAGCCTCCTCTTCCCCGGCACCTTGTTCCTCGGTGCTCTGCGCGGACCCCTGAAGTCCTCGCGGCGGCCCCCTCTGTTGCGTGGGCTCACTCCGCGATCCGGCTGCCCGGCCAACGGAACGTAACATCCCAGCCGCTTCATTGTTAAGATCCAATGTGATCTTGTGATCGCTGGTGGTCATATGTCACGGGCAGCAATGAGCCCTGACAACCAGTGGTTCTGCAGCGGGGCGGCCTGCCCACCTTCAACTAGCCTTCGATTAGGCCGACGGCATCGACCTTGAAGCGGTTGGGGAGTTCCCGCCGATCCAACGTTCGTTGTGGGCTCATGCCCGCTCTCCCATCAGCAGCATGGACTCGACGTCCGCGAAGATGCTGGCCAGCCAGTTGCCGTCCGTCAGCGGATCCTCGCGGCCGTAGAAGTCGATCTTGAGCCGAAGATCGTCGGCCGACCGGGCGGGGTGCGGAAGATCTGCTTCTCCAGGCTATCCCATACCTGACGCTTCGCTTCCGTCGCATCGCTCTCCTCGTCGATCCGGCTCTCGATCTTCCAAGCGGCAACCGCCTCCTCCCACTGACGAATGAGCGACCGCATCGCGCTGTCTTGGTGGGCGGACGCCGCTGCGGCGCCTGTGGCAGCGACCGCCGGTGCTGCCGCCATTGTGCTGAGCAGGGTACGGCGGCTGGTGGGCGCGCCCGGTCCTCCATCTCGTGTCGGCTAATCGGGCCGGATGTCGGAGCGACTTTGCGAGCGCGATCCTCTTCGCAGAGGGCTGAGCAGGGGGATACCCGCTGGTTCAACACGCCGATGGCACCAGGCACACCTAGCCGTCGGCCCGCCGGACTGCATGGAAGCTCCGCATGCTGGGAATGGTTGGAGCTGCCGGCAAGCTCTAGCTACATGCTGCACTGAAGGTTCCGCATCCGGAAGGCAACGACATTTGGCGCTCGTCCCGGAAAGGTGAGGCTGTCTTGAAGTGACCATGGAACCCTCGGCGCTGGTCAACGTCCTAGCGCTGGTCCTGGTGATGAGGGGCCATGACCGGACGCCGTCACGATGGGCCCTCTCCACGCCAGATTATTCCAGGAACATGTCCTGCTCACGCAGCTGCTGATCGAGCTGATGGGCCAGACCAAGCTCGCCGAGGCGCGCTACGTGCAAGCCATCCTGAAGACGGACGCAGCGGAGATGGGGTGGGCGCCCAAGGACCGGCGATGGTTGCGTCCCGGTCAACCGCCCGAGCCAGGCTGGACGGTGTATGAGGCAGTCTGGCGGTGGTGCCAGGGGGGATATCTGCAATCACCGGAAGGCTAGCTGCGACTGCACCGGACGGCCAGCTATCATGTTTGGTGCTCGGTCCCCGGTCGGTGATGCCCTCCCCATGATCCACATGCCTTTCACAAGGCGATCGAGCCTGGTCAGATCTGCCTTCCTTCCAGGAGGCGCCAGGAAGCGACGTGCCAAGGCACGCCCTCATCGCCACTGGCAGCCAGATCGGCCGTGCGGTAGCGGCTGCCATGGTATGATCCATCCGCAGACATGGCGCGACTTGAAGGTGTTGGCGAAGGCGGCTAATGGCGGATGCGGCGAGGCGCTGTTGATCCAACAACAGACGGCAGCAGGCTTGCCTAAGCGAGCACATCCAAGGCAGTCAGATCATGATCGATTGGTCGTGTCAGCCGGAACTTCTTGTGCAACTCCATGACGTGCTGACGGTAGAGCTGTGCGAGCTCGCTTAGAACAGCCAGAATGGCATCGGCGTCATAGGGCGGGCGGATAGCTCGCTGCCAAAGCTGTGCGTACCGGATCGCTTACCCGTACATCGACTTTGGCGATGAGCGCCGCGTCTGGTGCTCGGTTCCATAGCCAGTCGTCCGCCTGGATCACGTGCTGCCGGAGTTCGTCCAGCAAGGTATGCGCATAGAACAGCTCGCCACGCTTCGCTCGCCGATAGGCCTCATGCGCAGCGGCAAGCCCCTTGCTGATCGAAACGTCCACATCGTCCTCCGAGACAGTGAACCGCAAGACCCTCGAGCGATCGATGAGGTCTGCAATGACGCCCTGCGGGTCGAAAAGGACTTTGGTGGGTAGCCCGAGCCAGGGTGAAGGCCTCACTACGTTGGCATTATAGTAGAAGATGTCGATCTTTCCGAAGGGTCGGAAGTGCGACACGCAATGCTGCGTGCCCGGCAGCCACTCATTGAACAAGAAGCCGGGCCATCGCTTCGGGATCTCGCGGCGCTGCTCAACGAACCGCGCGTGGCTGTCGGCTGTCACCACCACTCGAAGGTCGACATCCGAGTAGGCATCAGCGGTGTCCGCTGCGAGTGAGCCACCCAGGAAGACACCCACGACTTCGCGTCTGGAGGTAAAGTCGTCGAGTGCTGCGGCCAGTAGGTTGCACCTGGCAGCGGTGAGGGATTTCATGTCCATGCGCAGGCTCAATGATAGCAAGGCTAGGAGTCGCTGATCGCTACCGGGCCGCGGCTGGATCAGCCACCGCAGTCGAAAACCAAACATGCCGGTAGATGGCGACAGCAGAGTCATCCGGCGAGCGATCAGCGCTCAGCCATGCCGAACGTACTGCGCGGGCCTCGGAGCCGGTTGGTATCCTGGTGCAGTCATCCAGGTCAGAGGCGCCGATGCAGGGAATGAACCACGCGGGCATCAGCGGCTTCACGGCAAAGCCGGTACCAGTTCGCGTCATCATGATGGCGAGGCCCACTTTCTCGTGCGGTCGCCACGGGAAGATCATGCGGCCGCCTGGGCGAAGAGCCTGGAGCCAGGAGATCGGTGGAACTGCTATGCCGGCATTGACGTAGATCAGGTCCGCTGCCGGCAGAGGCAGCGTGGTGGCATCGCCCTGTGTCACCGAGGCAATCTCAAACGGCACGAGATTGGTTCGTGCTTGGGCCGCCAGGTTCTCGTCGATCTCAAAGGCATGCACCCTGCCATCCGGCAGGGTCAGTGTCGCCAGTAGCGCCGTATAGTATCCGCTGCCGGCGCCAATGTGGCAGATGATGTCTCCATTCATCGGGGCAACCGCGCCCAGCCACGCCGCATGGAGGAAAGGCTCGCCATTGTTGATCCCTTTGGCGGGATCCAGGGCAACGAGGATGTTCTGGTAGAGATGAACGGGATCGGCCGTCGGGGTCTCGATATAGGTGTGGTTGACCATCACCTGCCAGGGCCCAGGCGGCAGAAACGCCTCCCTGGGCACCAGCTCGAAGGCCCGCTCGAGACGTGGATCCGCCGATCGGCTCGCCACCGCCATCATCTTCGCGTGAAACGCCCTGATCTCGGCCAGACTGGCGCGGCGCTTTGGCGGCATATCGTGCTTTCCGCGGTTCGATGTCCGGCTGAGGTGAAACGACTGTTTCCGATCGCTGCAACCGCCAGACCATCATCCAGCCGGAGATCGTCCGTCTTCAGCGGTGTTCTGCCAGCAGGAGCAGGACACCGAGGCTGCCGTGCCGCACCGGGCGACCCAACTAGATACCCGAGCAGGCCCACGAAACCAACCTGGACCAAGCCCGCCGGCACATCATCGAAAAAACTCGGCAACCTCGCTGAGCAGGAAGCCGCATCGTCGAGCTAGAACGGGGACGGCCACTCTACCGCCCGCTCCTGCGCCCTGCTCACCACGATGCAGGACGCTGCGCATCTTCGAGGAGCCGCTGGCGTCCCTGGAACAGGAAGCCCAGCAGGTGGATGGGAAATTGTTGGATGCAGCAATGAGGTGGAAGGCGCAGGACCGGTGTGAGATCCAAAACGCGTGCATCGCCGGCATGATGCTGCCTCGTCAACTGCATGAACGATCGATCACCCATGCGTTGATGGGCTTCCACCGAAAGCCGGCCAAAGGCACCTATCCTTCCGCCACCATTGGGAGGACTGCATATACGCGACGGCCCAGCAGGCTAATCTTGCCGAGCGCATCAACGCTGCCATGACGGAGCAGGGCACTTGGATGACCAGCGAACGGGAGGAGCGGCGGCGCCGGCTTCTACGCGATCGGCCAAATTGGGACTGGCAGGATGTTGCCGCTGCAGTTGCCCTACAAAGGTCCGAGCAACAGATGAACCCGGCAAACAGCGGGCGCTAGACCATGTAGCGGAAAAGGTCCCTGCGGATGCGCTCAAACTCCGCGTGAGCACCTTGGAGCGAGGCGACCCGGTTGTTCAGGCGACGGATCACGCTGACCATGTCGTGGAGCAGGCGGAGCGCCACGATCGGGTGCTGCTCGATCAGGTTCCGAAAGACCGAGCGCGGAATGCTGATGCAGCGCGTGACGCTGACGGCCCGCACGGTGCAGCCGCCACGGACGCCGTCAATCGCGGTAAATTCCCCGACCAAGCCACCCTGGCTGGTCTGCCCGACTCGCACCAATCCGGCCGGGCCATCGTCCTGCAGGATCTCCACCTGCCCTTTGAGAATGAGGAACACGCAGGGCGGCGTGTCGTCCGACGGACCTACAATGGCCTCGCCTGGTCCGTGATCAAGGCAGGTGCAGTGGGAGCCCAGGCTTTCCAGCGCGGCCGGTGGCAAGTTCTGGAAGAGCCTGGCCTGGGCCAGTTGAGCCACTGTTACGGGCAAGGCACCTTCATCCGCCATGGCGATGATCGGTCGTGGCGTGATCCTTAGCGTCACCGCGTGGCGGCAGCGTGACTGCTGCCGACTACGGGTCCGATCGCTCCAGTACCCGCTGCCAGCTGCAAGCTATCCGTCGGCAGGGGAT
>NZ_WUJP01000966.1 GCF_009806515.1 Geminicoccus flavidas
CTCCCGGTATCAGCCCTGACAGCCATCCACGCTACGTCTCCCGCTCGACTGATGGGCCGTTCACCATGATCTGCATCGGCCAGGCTTTCAGGCAGGAAGCGTTGACACCATATGGGCGCAGCCAGCCGTCGAGCCGGGGCTTGCGGTCCTTCAACTTTCTGGTGACGCAGAATGGGATTGGAGATCGAGCGGAAGTTCCTGGTGAGGAGTGCCGGTTGGCGCGAAGCAGTTACCGGCTGCCGGAAGCTCCGGGATGGCCTGCTTGCTCGCTTCGGCGATGGCAAGGTTCGCATCCGTATCGAAGCGGACAAGGCCTGGATGACCGTCAAGGGCCCCAGAGTCGGGATCGTCCGCGCAGAGTTCCAGTACGAGATCCCCTACCTGGAGGGGGAGGCGATGTTGACGCTCTGCGACGGCCCGATCCTCGAGAAGACACGCCATCTCGTGCCGTTCGAAGGTTTCACCTGGGAAGTCGATGTGTATGAGAACGCCCTCCAGGGCCTGATCATCGCCGAAATCGAATTACAGCATGCAGATCAGGCGTTTTCCCTGCCCAGTTGGGTGGGCCGCGAAGTCACCTTCGATCCACGTTACAAGAAGGCCAACATCTTCAAGTTGTATGCTCGGTCCGCCCGAGTCCTTGGATGAAGCACCTCTGGGAGGTGCCATCACTGACGATGGTGCGAAGAATGAGACGCGCCGCCGCCGGTAGAACCGCCTATCAGGCCCGGCCGCCCATCGTATGTGGCAGGGTGCGCTGCATCAGCACGACGTCCACCGGCTCGCCCGACTTCTCCCCGGCGCCGGGCAGAACACCACAAATTTTGAACCCGCTGCGCTCATGCAAGGCGATGGAGGTGGTATTGCGGGCATCACCGATCACGGCAATCATCTGCCGATATCCCCGCGCTGCGCAGAGCTGGATCAACGCCTCCAGCAGGCAGCTGCCGACGCCCCGCCCGCGCGCCGTCCGTGCCACGTGAATGCAATCCTCGACGGTGCCACGGTACGCAGAGAGCGCGCGAAACGGCCGGGCATGGGTGAAGCCCAGGATGTTGTCCGCCTGGTCCGTTGCCACCAGCCATGGCAGGCCGGCCCCACGGACGGCGGCGAAACGCTCCGCCATGACCGCGCGATCAGGAACCGTCGCTTCCCAACTGCCCAGCCCTGCCTGCAGCTGCTCGGCATAGATTGCGGTGATGGCATCCAGGTCCGTCTCGGTGGCGCTGCGGATCGAGGGCGCATGTCCGCGACGAGGCGCTTGGCAGAGGGTTTGGCCGGTTGCGGCCCAAGGAAGGCCGCTGGTGATGTCGAGCATGGCAAGAGCCCTTCCCTGCGCAGCCGGCATGGGCTCGGCGCAAAGACGGATCGATCGGGACAGCGGCCGATCAGCCGGAAGGAAGCCCGGGCAGCTCGGGCTGCCCAGCGACCACAGCGTCAGACGCAGTGATAGGCCAGGGGGGAGAAGCCGTTGAAGGCAACGCTGGCATAGGTGGTGGTGTAGGCACCCGTGCCGTGGATCAGGACCCGGTCGCCGGCGACCAGATCTTCCGGTAGCCGGTAGTCGCTCTTCTCGTAGAGGACGTCGGCGCTGTCGCAGGTCGGCCCCGCGAGGATCACCCGGCGCTCCGGCCCCTGCCGGTCGCTCGTGATCCGGTAGCGGATCGCCTCGTCCATGGTCTCTGCCAAGCCGCCGAACTTGCCGACGTCGAGGAACACCCATGGACGGCCATCCTCGTCGCCCTTCTCCGCGACCAGCACGACCTCCGAGACCAGCACACCGCAGTCGCCCACCAGGCCGCGCCCCGGCTCGATGATTGTCTGCGGCAACTGGTTGCCAAAATGCCGGATCAGGCTGGCATGGATCGCCTCGCCATAGGCTTCGGCGGCAGGCACGTCCTCCAGATAGGCCGTTGGAAAGCCGCCGCCCATGTTGACGAGGCCGAGCTTGATGCCGTCCGCCTCCAGAGTGGTGAAGATGGCGGCCGCCTCGGCGATGGCGCCATCCCAGGCTTCGACATTCTTCT